>NZ_JBFAMX010000177.1:0-18407 GCF_040659615.1 Nonomuraea sp. NPDC049784 | reverse complement strand
GGCGGGGTGCCGAGGGGCCAGGCCGTACGCCAGGCACGGGAGTGGTTCGCGCCACTCGGCCTGCACTCCATGGAGGGCAGGCGGCCGGGTGAGCTGTCCGGCGGGCAGGCCCAGCGGGTGGCCATCGCGAGGGCGCTGGTCAGCAAGCCGGCCGTGGTGTTCGCCGACGAGCCCACGGGGGCGCTCGACCAGCAGACCGGGCAGGACACGATGCGGCTGCTCGTGGAGGCGACCAAGCACAACGGCGCGTCCCTGATCGTCGTCACCCACGACCCGAACGTGGCCGCCTGGTGCGACCGCACGGTCGAGGTCCGCGACGGCCACCTTCTGGCGGGCACGCCCCAGATGGGCGGGTCGCGCGCGTGAACCTCGACCTGACGCTCCCGGCACCTCGGAGTACGGCGTGAACCTCGACCTGACCTGGCGGCTGCTCAAGGGCGGCGGCCGCAAGGGGATGCTGGGCACCTGGCTCACGCTGGGCGCCGTCGCCGTGTCCACGGCGCTGCTGCTGTTCGCCGTGGCCGCGAACTACGCCTTCGAGGCCAGGGCCGACCGCGGCGCCTGGCGCAACCCCGTACCGGCCAAGGCAGGCGCGGTCGCGATCGAGGCGTCCCGCTTCGACTTCGTCGGCGAGCAGGCGATCACGGTCGTCGACCTGGCCGCACTAAAGCCCGGCGTTCCCGCGCCGCCCGGGCTGCCCCGCTTCCCCGCTCCCGGCGAGGTGTGGCTGTCCCCGGCGCTGGCCGAGCTGGCCAAGCAGCTCCCGGCCGGCCAGCTCGCCAAGCGCTACCCCGACGTCAAGGGCGTGCTGGGCGACGAGGCGCTGGTCCACCCGGGTGAGCTGGTCGCGGTGGCCGGTCACAAGCCGGACGCGCCCGAGATGACGGCCGCGCGCAGCGACGACTGGATCGTCGGCAAGGGCCCGGCCCGGGTGGCGAGTCTCGCGGGCACCCCGTCGGAGGACTCCGAGGCGTACCGCGCGCTCACGCTCGTCGCGAGCGTGCTCATGGTGGTGCCGCTGCTGGTGTTCGGCGGCGCCGCGGCCAGGCTCACGGTCGCCCGGCGCGACCAGCGGCTGGCGACTCTCAGACTGGTGGGTGCGACGCCGGGGCAGGTCATCCGCATGACCGTGACCGAGGCGGTGATCGTGGCGCTGGCGGGCGCGCTGCTCGGCACCGTCGGCTACGCGGTCGCCGCGCCGCTGCTGGCCCGCATCCCGATCGGGGGCGGCGCGTGGTTCGTCTCCGACCTGTTCCCCTCCCCGCTGATCCTGGCGGCGGTGCTGGTGGCGGTGCCGCTGCTGGTGGGCCTGTCCGCCGTGGCGGGGCTGCGGCGGGTCGTGGTGAGCCCGCTCGGGGTGGCCAAGCGTGAGACGCCGCCCGCCATGCGGTTCGTACGGGTCCTCGCGCTGCTGGCCGCGCTGGCGGTGTTCCCGCTGCTGACCAGAGGGACCAGCGTCGCGATCGTGGCGGTGGCGCTCGGGCTGGCGTTCCTGTGCATCAACCTGGCCGGCCCGTGGGTGGTCGGCATGATCGGCCGGATCACCGCTCGCGGCGCCCGGGGGCCCGCGCGGCTGCTGGCCGGCCGCAGGCTGGTCGACGATCCGCGCTCCGCCTGGCGTACGGTGAGCGGCGTCGCTCTGACCGGCTTCGTCGCGGGCTTCCTCGGCCTGCTCAGCCCGGCCGCGTTCGCCGGCGACCAGGCGCCTCCCCAGCTCCGGCTCTCCGCGCCCGCCGCGCAGGCGACGGCCGTCGCCGACCAGGCCCGCGACCGGCTGCGGGCGGCGGGGGTCACCGCGACGGTGAAGGTCACCGGACGGTCCTCTGCGCCCGTCGTGGTCGCCGCCCTGGGCAGCCACACCGACACGGCCACGGTCGACCGGGCACGCACCGCGCTGGCCGGGCTCGTTCCCGGGCGGACCCCTACGACGGAGGAAGACGACCAGCGGTTCGGCATCCAGATCCTTTCCGACGTCCGGGTGGGCACGATCGTGGTGCTGTCGGTGTCGTTCCTGGTGGCCATCGCCAGCTCGGGAATCACGGCCGCGTCGTCCGTGCTGGACCGGCGGCAGACGTACGGGCTGCTGCGGCTGGCGGGCACGCCGCTGGAGGTGCTCGACCGGGCCCGGCGGGCGGAGACGCTCATCCCGCTGACGGTGATGGGGGGCGGGGCGATCCTGGTGGGGGTGTTCTGCGCGGTGCCGTTCATGATCGGCGGTATGAACGCGGTGGGCGTGCTCACGCTGGCGGGCTGCGTCGTCGCGGGCTTCGCCGGAGTGATCGCCGCGGGGGCTCTGAGCCGGCCCCTGCTCCGCTCGGTAACCGCCGACCCGGCCCCGCGCCCGGACTGACCCGCCGGTGTCCGTGGCGCGGGAGGACGTCAGGCCGCTGTGGGGCCGGAGCTGCCGGGGCTGGCGTGCCAGAGTTGCCTGGGTGGGGTGGTGACGGCGGGGCCGAGGTCGGAGTAGGGCGAGAGGCGGAAGCCGTTGGCGTACTCGATCTTGCGGCCCTTCACCCCCGTGACCTTGGCCGGCTCCTGAGCGAGGAGGGCGCGGACCGCCTCGATGCCCTCCGAGCGCCAGAGCGCGTCCAGGTCCGCCAGGTCCCAGCAGTCCACCGCCCGCAGCGACACCGCCCGGGTCCCCGTGCGCCTGACCACCCCCCTGGCCAGCATGAGCCACGAGCCGAACACCGTCGCCGCGCACCGCCCCTGCACCGACTCGAAGAACGTCAGGTCGATCGGCCCCGTCGAGTCGTCGAGCGTGGTGAAGATGACCCGCTGCCCCGAGCGCACGGCAGGCGTCTGCGTGGCCACCTTGACCCCCGCGACCAGCACCTCGGCCCCGTTGCGCTGCTTCAGGAGATCTCTGGAACGTACCACTCCGAGCCCGTCGAGCAGCTCGTCGTAGAAGGTGATGACGTGGCGGCTGATGTCGATGCCCAGGATCTCCAGCTCGGCCTCGACCATCTCCGTCTCCGTCATCTCGGGCAGCTCCCCCGGCGGCAGGTGCTCGGTGAAGCCCAGCGGGAGCTGCACGGACGGCTCCGCCGCGGACGGAGCAGGCCGGGCGGCGTAGCGCTTGGAGGTGCGCGGGCCCGACCGCACGCCGATCGACGAGGCCCGCTCGAGCGTCCCCACCTGGGCGATCAGGTCGCGGCGGGTCAGCTCGCCCGGACGCCAGCGAGGCCCGCCCGGGTGCAGGTCGTGGAGCACGTCCAGCCCGCCGACCTGGACGATCCGCTCGATGGTCGGCCGGGAGGGCCGGGCACGGTCCCAGAAGTCGGCCAGCGACGTGTACGGCTGCCCGGCGACCATGCGTTCGACCTCGGCCTCGCTCACTCCCTTGACCGCCGAGAACGGCACCCGCAACGCGTACCCCTTGCCGATCTCCCCGATCTTGAACTCCCTGCGCACTGGGGAGGAGGCGCCCTCCAGCGAGGCGGGACGCACGCGCAGCCCGAGCCGCTCCACCCGCCAGTCCTTTCCCGACTTGTTGATGTCGAGCGGCAGGATCTTGATCCCGCACTGCCTGGCCTCGTCGATGATCACGCGCGGCGGGTACATGCCCGGCTCGTGCGTGAGCACCCCGGCGAAGAACGCCGCCGCGTGGTGCCGCTTCAGCCAGGCCGACTGGTACGTGGGCAGCGCGAACGCCGCCGCGTGCGCCTTGCAGAAGCCGAAGGCCCCGAACGCGTCCAGCACCTGCCAGGCGCGGTCGACGGCCGTGTCGTCGAAGCCGTTGGCCTTGGCCATGGGCACGAACGTCTTGCGCACCAGCTCCCGCCCCTCCGGCGTGGCCAGCGTGCGCCGCAACATCTCGGCGAACGACAGGTCCCGCCCCGTCATCACCTCGATGATCCTGAGCACCTGCTCGTGGAACACCACGACGCCGTGCGTCTCCTTCAGCGCGTCCCGCAGCCTCTCGTGCGGGTAGTACGGCTTCCGCCACCCGTGCCTGGCCTCCAGGTAGGGGGTGACCATGTCGGAGTTGACCGGGCCCGGCCTGAACAGCGAGATGTCCACGATCAGGTCGTGCATCTTGCGCGGCTCCAGCTTGGCGACCAGCTCGCGCTGCCCCGGCGACTCGATCTGGAAGCAGCCGAGGGTGCGGCTGGCGCAGATCATGTCGTAGGTGTCCTGGTCGTCGTGCGGCACGTACTGGGCGCCGGGCTCTTCGCCGGTCTGGGTGTCCAGCTCGACCACGACGTCGTCCACCCGCTTGATCTCGCTCAGCGCGTACGCCATCGCGGACTGCATCCGCACGCCCAGCACGTCGAGCTTGAGCAGCCCGGCCTCCTCCACGTCCTCCTTGTCGAACTGCGACATCGGGAACTCCAGCAGGCTGCGCTCCACCGGCGTCCTGTCGCGCAGGCCCCCGTTGCCGATAAGCACGCCGCACGGATGCAGCGCGATGTGCCTGGGCAGCCCGTCGAGCTTCTCCGCCAGCCGGAACACCCGGTCGAGCCCCGCCTCGCCGAGCCGGCTCTCGCGCAGCTCGGGCAGGTCGTGGAGGGACGCGGTGATCTGCTTGGCCCTGATGTGCGGGAACGCCTTCGCGATGGCGTCGATCTCGTACGGAGGCAGGCCCATGGCCCCGGCGACGTCGCGGATGGCGCTGCGCGCCCGGTAGGTCTCCATCATGGACACGCAGGCCACGCGTGCCTCGCCGTACTGCTCGAAGATCGCCTTGTAGCAGTCGAGGCGACGGGCCGACTCCACGTCCATGTCGATGTCGGGCAGTCCGATGCGGCCCTCCGACAGGAAGCGCTCCATGAGCAGGCCGTGGTCGAGGGGGTTCACCTCGCCGATGCCGATGAGGTAGTTGACCAGGCTGCCCGCGCCGGAGCCGCGGATGGCGCAGCGGATGCCCATGCCGCGGATCATGTCCGTGATGCCGGCCACGGCGATGAAATATCCGGACAGGCGCTTGCGCTCGATGATGGCCATCTCATCCCGGAGGCGCCGCCTGGCGTCGCCGGAGCGGCCGAGGCCGCGCCTGATCAGCCCGTCCTCCACCCGGTGGCGCAGCAGCGGCACCGGGTCGCGGCCGATCTCGGGCAGGTGCAGGTTGGGCGGGTCGCTCCGCAGCGCGAGCAGCCCGTCCGGCTCCACCGAGCACGCCTCGGCCAGCCGCCTGGTCGTGAACAGCAGCCGCGCCACCCGCTCCTGGTCCGCGCCGCAGACCTTGGTCGCCACCTGCCGCATCTCCTTGGTGCTCTTGAGGTAGGCGTGGGAGGTGGTGCGCTCCAGGTGGCGGGGGTGCAGCGGGACGAGCTGGCGGGCCGCGTCGAGCACGTCGCCGACCTGGTGGTCGGCCGGGTCGAGGTAGCGCACCGCGTTGGTCAGCACGGCCGGGACGCCCATGGACTCGGCCAGGCCGAGCATGCGCACGGCCGTGGTGGCGTCGCGGTAGCCGTACTGGTCGACCAGCTCGATCACCACGCCGGGCACCGCGCCGCGCCACAGGCCGAGCAGCGTCCTGGCGTGCTCGTCGCGCCGCTCGGCCACCGCGCGGCCCACGTCGGACCTGGGTCCGAGCAGCACCACGAGCCCGTCCTCGGCGCCGAACCCGTGGTCGCCGCCGCGTCCGTCGTCGCGCCCGCCCGCCCACTCGCCGATCAGCTCGCGGGTCACCGTGGGCGTGCCGCGCTCGCCCGCGTAATGCGCGGACGTGACCAGGCGGCACAGGCGGGACCAGCCCTTGGAGCGGGCCAGCACCGTGACGCGGTCCTCGGCGTTCGGCCCGGTCTTGGGACGAGGCGCGTGGCGCCCGGGCATGTCCAGCCCGGGCACGCCGAGCCCCGGCAGCGGGGGGAGGGCGTCGAGCGCCAGGTTCACGCCGAAGACCGCGGAGATCCCGGCCTCCGCGCACGCCTGGGCGTGCTTGATCGCGCCGTAGAGCCCGTCGCGGTCGGTCAGCGCGAGGATGTCCATCCCGTGCTCGACCGCCCGGCTCACCAGCGCCTGCGGGAAGGCCGTGCCGTAGCGCATGGAGTACGCGGAGCACACGCTGAGGTGCGGGAACGGCGGCGCCATCAGTCCCACGCCCTCAGTAGCAGCCAGCCGTTGGCGGCGGTGTCGTAACGCAGCTCGTACGAGCCCACCTCGCGCCCGGGGCTGGCCTCCACCCGCCAGAACTGGCGCTCACCCGGGTCGCCCTCGCCGGTCTTCCACCACTCGCGCGCAACGACCCAGTGGTCGAGGACCCGGCGGACGAGGTAGAGCCGGTCACGCCAGACGAACTGGGTCGGCTCCCCGTCCCTGGTCCACACCTCTATCGGATCGCCATAGAGTCTGCTCAAGACGCTTTCTCCCCGCGGCTCTAATCGTATGCTGAGCCACCCGGGGGAAGACGGGTGCGCTTATAAGTCGAACATATGTTCTCAGCGCTCCCAGCGCAAGTCGCCTGCACGCCGCACGAGCGGATTGGCGCCGATCGAGTTGCGGATGCTGAAGGTGACGCTGCCCGCCCGGTAACGGTCGTCCGACGACTCCACCGGGCGGCCGTCGTGCGTGGTCGTGGTCCTGCGCTGGCGCAGGAGCGGGCTGCCGCGGCGCACCCCTAACAGGCGGGCGTCCTGGGCGCCCGCGGCCACCGCGTCGATGAGGTGCTCGCCGTAGGCGAACACGAGGCCGATCGAGTCGTACAGCGCCTCGGTGACGGACTCGCAGTCGGCCGGAAGCGCCTCGACGGCGGCGGCCACCCACCCGGCGTACACAGTCCGCTCCACCAGGACGGGCTCGGCCTCCAGCGAGCGCAGGCGCAGCACCTCGAGGACCTCTCCGGAGGCCAGCCTGGCGGATTCGGCGGCGCTCGCGCGCCTGCGGCGCTGGGCGATCACCTGGCCGCCGAAGCGGTAGCCGTTCGCGCGCGCCCACTGCGCGAAGCTGTGCAGCTCGGCGAAGCTCTGGCTGCGTGCCCTGCCGAGCACGATGCGCCTGGCGCCCTGCCGGGAGCCGATCAGGCCCTCGGCGGCGAGCACGGCCACCGCCTGGCGCACGGTGCCCCGAGACGCGCGGTGGCGCTCGGCCAGCTCGGCCTCGCTCGGGAGCTGCGAACCGACCGGGAGCACGCCGGAGACGATCTCGTTCCGCAGCTCATCGGCAATCAGTTCATAGCGCGCAACCATCTGCGCCCCTCCCATTCATGAAAGAGCAACATTCATGCGACTTACTGGTGCTCGCTTGTTTGTACAAGTTCGTTTACGTTCCTTCCACACCCCCTGGAAAGTGGAGGCGTCGTGTTCACACTTCGCGCCCGTGCGGCCGGCCTTGCCGCAGCCCTTACCGTAGTCACCGCGGCGTGCGGCGCCGCTCCCAGCACCCAGCAGTCCGGCCAGCAGTCCGGTACTGCGGCGAACGCGGCCACCGCGACCTCGGCCGCGGACTTCGGCGGCTTCGACAAGCTCGTCGAGGCGGCCAAGAAGGAGGGGAACCTCCACGTCATCGCCCTTCCTCCCAACTGGGCCAACTATGGGGAGATCATCCAGAAGTTCCAGGCCAAGTACGGCATCAAGATCGAGAGCGAGACGCCGGACGCGGCCAGCGCCGACGAGATCAACGCGGTGAAGACCCGCAAGGGCCAGGACCGCGCCCCCGACGTGCTCGACCTGGGCCAGTCGTTCGCGATCAGCGGGGCCACGGAGGGCCTGTTCGCGCCGTACAAGGTGCAGTCCTTCGACAAGATCCCCGAGGGACAGAAGGAGCCCACCGGGCTCTGGACCAACGACTACGGCGGCTACGTGTCCATCGGCTGCGACGCCAAGAAGATCGCCAAGTGCCCGACGAGCTTCGCCGACCTGCTCAAGCCCGAGTACAAGGGCAAGGTCGCGATGAACGGCAACCCCATCAAGGCCGGCTCGGCCTTCGCCGGCGTGTACGCCGCCGCCCTCGCCAACGGCGGCTCGTTCGACGACATCCAGCCCGGCATCGAGTTCTTCAAGAAGCTGAAGGCGGCGGGCAACTACAACCCGGTCGAGACCACGCCCGCGACCATCGAGAAGGGCGAGACCCAGATCAGCATCGACTGGGACTACAACAACGCCGCCTACGCGCCCCAGATGACGCCCAAGGGCCTCGACTGGAAGGTGAACGTGCCGACCGACGGCAAGTACTTCCAGATGTACGCCCAGGCCGTCAACAAGGACGCCCCGCACCCGGCCGCCGCCAGGCTGTGGCAGGAGTACCTCTACAGCGCCGAGGGCCAGAACCTTTTCCTCAAGGGCTTCGCCCGTCCCGTACTGCTGCCCTCGATGACCGCCGACGGCACCGTGGACAAGGCACTGGCCGACAAGCTGCCGTCGGTGGAGGGCACGCCCACGTTCCCGACGTCCGCGCAGGTGGACGCGGCCAAGGCCAAGCTGGCCAGCGGCTGGGACGCCGCGATCTCGGGATGAGCCGCTCGCGTTCGAGGGGCTGGCTGGGGGCGCTGCCGCTGCTGGCCTTCTTCGCGCTCGTCTTCGGCGTCCCCGCCGTCGCGCTGGTGGCGGGGGCGTTCACGGCGCAGGGGCGGCCGAGCCTGGCGAACCTGTCGCAGAGCCTGCAGGGCGGCTACCTCACCGCGATGCTCGGCAGCGTGAAGCTGTCCGCCGTGGTGGCGCTGCTGGGGGCCGTGCTGGGGACGTTCCTCGCCTACGCCGTCGTGACCTCCCGCTTCGCGTTGCTCCGCGAGGCCGTGCTGACGGCCTCAGGCGTGCTGGCCAACTTCGGCGGGGTGCCGCTGGCGTTCTTCTGGATCGCCACGCTGGGCAACTCCGGCGTGGTCAGCGGCCTCGTCGGGCTGCCGTCCGGCTCGCTCTACACGTTCTGGGGCCTGGTGGTGGTCTACCTGTACTTCTCGATCCCGCTGATGGTGCTGGTCATGGCCCCGGCGCTGGACGGGCTGCGGCCGCAGTGGCGCGAGGCGGCGGCCAACAACGGGGCCACCGCCTGGCACTACTGGCGCTTCGTGGCGCTGCCGGTGCTCACGCCGGCGATGCTGGGCGGGGTGGTGCTGCTGTTCGGGGCGGCCTTCTCCGCGTACGCGACCGCCAACGCCATGGTCGGGACCGTCGTTCCCCTGGTCACGTTGAAGATCGCCAGCGCGCTCACTGGCGACGTGCTGATCGGCTACGAGAACATCGCGCTGGCCCTCAGCCTCGACATGGTCGTGGTGGCCGGGCTCGTGATGGCGATCTACCTGCCGCTGCAGAAGAGGAGCTCCCGATGGCTGCGCTGACCGGCCTGGAGCGGGTCTCCGGGAGCGTCTCGCGGCCCCGCGTGTGGCGCGGGGTGGCGTTCCTGATGGCCGCCGCCTACTTCCTGGTCCCGCTCGGGGCCTCGCTCTGGTACACGATCTACACGCCGACCACCGGGGTGTCGTTCTCGGCCTATGGCGAGCTGCTGACGGCCGAGGGGTTCGTGCGCTCGCTGCTGCTGTCGCTGTCGCTGGCCGCCGCCACGATCGTGCTGGTGCTGCTGCTCGCGCTGCCCGCGATGCTGGCCGTCCGGCTCTTCGCGCCGCGGCTGCGCCCGCTGATGGAGGTGCTGTGCACGCTCCCCCTGGTGGTGCCGCCGATCACCTTCGTGGCCGGGATCGGGACGTCGCTGCGCACCGGGACCGACGTGCTGGCTCCGACGCCGTTCTGGGGCACGTTGATCGCGGTGCAGGATCCGGCGTTCCCCGTGGTGCTGGTGCTCGCGTACGTGGTGCTGGTGCTGCCGTTCGTGTACCGGTCGCTGGACGCGGGGCTGCGCACCATGGACGTGCGGACACTGGTGGAGGCGGCCCGCAGCCTGGGCGCTTCGTGGCCGTACGTGCTGGCCAGGGTGGTCGTGCCGAATCTGCGCTCGGCCCTGGCCAGCGCGTCGTTCCTGACGCTGGCCCTCGTGCTGGGCGAGTACACCGTGGCCAGCCTGCTGGGGTACCAGCCGTTCGCGGTGTGGATCGTGACCGTGGCCGGCTCCAAGGGGCAGCTCTCCGTCGCGGTGTCGATACTCAGCCTGCTGCTCATCTGGCTGCTGCTTCTCGCCGTGTCCTCGGCGTTCGGTAAGGAGAAAGGGAAATGACCGCATCGGTGGAGTTCCGCGCGCTGCGGCGGGTGTACGGCAAGACGGTCGCGCTGGACGGCTTCGACCTCATCGTCGCGCCCGGCGAGTTCGTGGCGCTGCTGGGCCCCTCGGGCTGCGGGAAGACGACGGCGCTGCGCTGCGTGGCCGGGTTCGAGCGGCCGGACTCGGGAGCGGTGCTGGTGGGAGGCAGGGACATCACCGACGTCCCGGCCAGCAAACGGGACGCCGGGATGGTCTTCCAGTCCTACTCCCTCTTCCCCAACCTGAACGCCCGCGACAACGTGGCCTTCGGCCTGCGCGTACGCAAGGTGCCCGTGGCCGCCAGGCGGAAGAAGGCGGACGAGCTGCTCGAGCTGGTCGGTCTCCCCTCGCACGCCGACCGCTACCCGCACCAGCTCTCCGGCGGCCAGCAGCAACGCGTCGCCCTGGCCCGGGCGCTCGCCTTGGAGCCGAGCGTCCTGCTGCTGGACGAACCGCTGTCCGCGCTGGATGCCAAGGTCCGCGTGTCGCTGCGCGAGGAGATCCGCCGCCTCCAGCTCGACCTGGGCATCACGACCATCTTCGTGACCCATGACCAGGAGGAGGCCCTGTCGATCGCGGACCGGGTGGCGGTGCTGCGCGACGGGCGAGTCGAGCAGGCCGGCTCGCCCGCCGAGATCTACGACCGGCCGGCCACGCCGTTCGTGGCGGAGTTCGTCGGCACCATGAACCACCTGGCCGGGTCGGTCTCAGGTGACCAGGTCACGGTGCTCGGCCAGTTCCTGCCCGTGGACGGCCCGGTGCCCGCCGATCCGTCCGTGGACGTCCTCATCCGTCCGGAGGCCGTCCAGGTCTCCCCTGCCCCGGACGGGCCCGCCCAGGTGATCGCCGCGTCCTTCCGCGGCGCCTCCGTCCGGCTCCGGGTGGCGGTGGAAGGCGGCGAGGTCCTGGCCGACGTGCCAGGCCACGAGGCGGTACGTCTCACGCCGGGTACACAGGTCACAGTCCGCCTGGTGGACCGCCCGGTCCTGGTCGCGCCGCGCACGGTCACGGTCCCCGCCCCCGTCGTCGCGGCCGATGCCGTCTGAGCGGGGTGGCCCGGATGCCGTCCTGTTCGACATGGACGGCACCCTGGTCGACACCGAGGGACTGTGGTGGCAGGCCACCGCCTCCGTCGCCGCGTCCCTCGGCCGCTCCTTGGGGGGCGCCGACGAGCCGTACGTCGTCGGGCGCACGATCGAGGACGTGGCCGCATACCTGCTCGCGCCGGACCCCCTGCCCCAGGACGCGCCGCGCCTGACGAAGGTGGTCAGGCAGCTCACGGACGCCTTCGCCGACCGCATCGAACACGGATTGACGGTCGTGCCGGGGGCGCCGGAGCTCCTGGCCGGGCTGGCCGCCACCGCCATCCCGACGGCCCTGGTCAGCGCCTCTCCACGGAGCATCGTGGAGCTGGTGCTGCCGCGGCTCGGGCACGCGTTCGACCTGGTGATAGCGAACGAGGACACGGCGCGCGGCAAGCCGTACCCGGACCCGTACCTGGAGGCGGCCAGGCGGCTGGGCGCGGCGCCCTCACGCTGCGTCGCCGTCGAGGACAGCCCCGCCGGCATCGCGGCCGCCACGGCCGCGGGCTGTCGCGTGCTGGTGGCGTCACCCGAGGGCCTGCCCTCGTTGCCTCACATACGCGCTCACGGAAACCTTCCCTCTTACGGGGGATGAGAACGGCTCTTGGAGGGGAGGGCCGGGCCGGGCGAGCGGCACATGATGGCGGGCATGTCGAATGTCTCGACCGTGCCGAGCCGGGCGGGTGTCGCGCTGGCCTCGGTCATCCTCTACGGCGGGTTGCGGGTCTACTGGCAGCTCGGCCACATGCCGGAGCGCCTGTCCCCCGTCGGTCCCGACCTGCTGGTGTTCGACGGGTGGGCGGCCGTGGGGCTGTGCGGGGCGGCGGTGGCGGTGCTGGGAGCCATGGTGGCCCTGCCGCGGGCGGGCCGGGGGCGGTGGGCGCTGGCGGGGCTGGCGTGGGTCGTGGGCGGCGCGCTCGTCGTGGCGGGGGCCCTGTTGCTGCTCGACGTCGTCGGGTTCATCGTTCCCGGGATGGGCATCCCCGTCTATCCGCTGGGGGCGGTCAGCAAGGCGGCCTGCGTGGGGTCGGGGGTGCTGGTGTGGTGGACGGCACGGGCGTACCGGCCTGCGCGGCCCAAGGCTCTGGCGCACACCCCGCGCTGGGCTTTCGCGGGCGCCTACGTCGCCGTCGGCGGGTGCCTCGCGCGGATCCTGGCGCAGGCGGCCGTCGGGTTCGGGGGCGGGGACTGGCTCTTCGAGGCCGGGTTCCTGCTGGCCGGGACGGTGCTGCCGCTGGCGCTCGTCCATCGGTGGGGGCGGGTGTGGCCGCGCTGGGTGCCGGTGCTGGCCGGGCGGGCTGTGCCGCGGCGGCTGGTGTTGTGGCCGGGGGCGGCGGTGGCGGGCGGGCTGATCGCGTACTTCGGGGTGGGGCTCGGGCAGATGGTGGCCGAACGGCTCTCCGGGCAGGTCCCGTTCGCCCAGAGCGGCCTTCCTGAGGGCTTCTACTGGGTCGCCGTTCCCGGCTACGTGCTGTGGGGTGCGGGCATGACGGTGGCGGCGCTGGCGTACGCATGGCGTACACGTCCCCCTGCGGGGTTCGCGGTGTATCGGTAAGCTAGCGCGGCGTGAGCGGTGAAACCTCCCACATCGGGCGCTACAGGTTACTTAGCGTGCTGGGGCGTGGCGGCATGGGCACGGTCCATCTCGCCGAGGATCCAGCTGGGCAGCGGGTCGCCGTCAAAGTGATCAACCCGGAGCTGACCCAGCACGAGCAGTTCCGCATGCGCTTTCGCAGGGAGGCGGACGCCGCCCGGAGGGTGCGCAGGTTCTGCACGGCCGCGGTGATCGAGGCCGCTCTCGACGGCGACCAGCTCTACGTCGTCACCGAGTACGTGCCGGGGCCGAACCTGGAAGAGGCCGTGCGCCAGTCCGGCCCCCTGCGCGGCTCCAGCCTCGACGCCCTGGCCGTCAGTGTGGCCACCGCCCTGACCGCCATCCACGGGGCCGGGGTGGTGCACAGGGACCTCAAGCCGTCGAACGTGCTGCTGTCTCCCGTCGGACCACGCGTGATCGACTTCGGCATCGCGCGGGCGCTCGACACGCTCGGCGGCGTCACGGGCACCGGCGAGCTGGTCGGCACGCCCCGCTACATGGCTCCCGAGGTGCTGCGGGGCGAGCCGGTGTCCCCGGCCTGCGACGTGTTCTCGTGGGGGTGCCTGGTTGCTTTCGCCGCCAGCGGGAGGGCGCCGTTCGGCGGCGACACGCTGCCCGCGATCGTCTACCAGGTGCTCAACACCGAGCCGGACCTCGGCGACGTCGAGCCCGGCCTGCGCGAGCTGGTCATGGCGGCGCTGCGGAAGGACCCGGCCATGCGGCCCACCGCCCAGCAGCTGCTCGACCACCTCGTCGGGCGGTCGGCCGCCCCCGAGCAGGCGGCGCAGACCGTGCAGGTGGCCTGGCAGCAGGGCACGGCGGCGTACACGTCCGTTCAGCAGCCTCCCAAGAGCAACCGCGCCAAGCTGATCGCGGGGATCGCCGCGGCGGCCGCGGCGGTGCTCGTCGCCGGGTCCGTGGTCGCATGGACGGTGTTCGCCCCCAGCGGGCCGCCCGACCTGGGCGTTCTCTACCGCGAGGACTTCACGCAGACTTCCGGCGGCTGGAGCGGCACCTACGATCCCGACGCCTCGTCCAGCTACGGATACCGGACGGACGGGACGTACGGGCTGGATGTGGAGAAGGGATCCGAAGAGCGGTGGGCGAAGGCTCCCATACCCTTCCTCATCGCCAAGCCGACCGGCACGCCCGAGCCCTCGGCCACGCCCACGCCGATATTGCCCTCGTCCGTCGTCGTCGCCGTCACCGCCGAGGTCAAGAAGCACACCGGCACCGGCGAGTACGGCGTGTACTGCCACAACGTGGACGATGACGACACGTACTACGAGTTCGCCCTCGACACGACGGGGAAGGCCAGGATCCGGCGCATCGTGGACGGGGCGGGCGGCACGCTGGCCCAGCCGGTGCAGGTGGACGGGCTGCCCGGCAAGGCCCGGCTGGTGGCGTCGTGCGAACAGACCGGGTCGGCCGTGCGGCTGACGATGTGGGTGAACGATCAGAAGATTCACGAGGTGGAGGACCCGAACGGGCTCGGGAACGGCTACGTGGGACTGTTCGCCCGCACGCCGAAGGACGACACCTCGATGCTGAAGACGACGTTCGACGACTTCGAGCTACGCGGCCAGAAGGATCCCTAGAGCACGCCCGCGCGGGCGGCGGCCAGTGCCGCGTCGGCGGCGCGGTCGGCGTCCCGCTCGGTCACCGGCTCGTGCGCCACGAACAACCGGTAGTAGACGGGCGCGACCGCGACCCTGATCACCTCGCTGACATCGACGATGTCAGGGAGCTCGCCGCGCCTGATCGCCCGCCGGACGACCTCCGCCGACTGGTCGTGCCTGGCCACGAAGAAGTCGTGCAGCGCCCGTGCCGCGTCGGGATCCTGCACGGCGGCCGCCACGAACGCCGACGACACCGGCCCCAGCTCCGGATCACCGAACCCGCTCCGCACGAGCTGGACGATGCCTCGCAGGTCGCCCTCGATCGAGCCGGTGTCGGGAACGGGCCAGGGCTCGTCCCTGGCCAGCTCGAGCGCGTCGGAGATCAGTCCCGCGACGCTGCCCCAGCGCCGGTAGACGGTCGTCTTGTGCACGCCTGACCGCTCGGCCACGTTCTCCACGGTCAGACCCCGGTATCCGTGCTCGGCCAGCTCGGCGAGCGTGGCCTCGCGTACGGCGTCGCGAACCCGCGCGCTTCGCCCTCCTGGCCGCTTGTTCGTTTCCAAAAACTACTCCAGTTGCGTTAGCTCCCATTCTTGTGGCACACTAACGCTACAACAGTTGCGATTGGAGTTCCATCCTTCGAAAGGACCGTGCACTCATCCGGCGCTTCCGGGGGACCGAGATCACGATGGCAGGGGGACGCATACTTTGAGCCGTACCAGACCGACCAGCGAAGGACCGCCGATGTTGACCATGATCGACGGGGGATCTCCGTACGGCATCGCCACCGGACCGGACCGGGCGCTCTGGTTCACGCTCGTTCACGAGGGGCGCGTCGGCAGAGTGTCTCCCGGACAGAAGCCCGTGATCCATCAACTCGACCCGGCGGACGGGCAGCCCACCGTGATCACCCCGGGAGTTGACGGGGCGATGTGGTTCACGGAGGGGACGGGCGGCCGGGTCTGCCGGATCACCGCCGACGGGAAGGTGACCTCCTACGAGGCGGACTCGCCGTACGGGATCGCCGCGGGGCCGGACGGGGGCATGTGGTTCACCCAGATGCAGTCCGGCAGGATCGGGCGCATCGGGCCCGGTGGAGAGCGGGCGGAGTTCGAGGTGCCTGTGGAGGGTGGCATGCCTGCCTTCATCACCGCCGGGCCGGACGACGCCCTCTGGTTCACGATCAACCAGGGCAACGCCATCGGGCGCGTGTCGCCGGCGGGGGAGGTGACCGTTCACCCGCTCCCGACGGAGGGCGCCGCTCCGGTGGGGATCACGCTGGGGCCGGACGGGGCACTCTGGTTCGTGGAGATCGGCGCGGGTCAGGTGGGCCGGATCGACGTTTCCGGAAAAATCACCGAATATCCCCTTCCCGATCGGGCCGCACGACCGCACGCGATCATCGCCGGTCCCGACGGCGCCCTCTGGTTCACCGAATGGGCCGCCGACCGCCTTGGGCGCATCACCACCGACGGCACCATCGAAGTGCACCCGCTGCCACCTCTGCCGGCCGAGCTCGGAGAAGGGAGCGACGGTGCTGCGCGGAAGGCCGAGCCTCATGGGCTCACGATCGGACCTGACGGGGCGATCTGGGTGGCTCTGGAGGCGGGCGCCCTGGCCCGGATCGGCTGACGGACGGCGGCTGGTTGCGCGGCGTCAACGGACTGGGGGCCGGTCGCCGATCTCTGGCCGACCCAGTGGGAATGATCCGGGGGCCGCGGAGTTGACTATGGGTATGCATGCCATCATCGTCTCCGCCCAGGGCGGTCCAGAGGTTCTCGAATACGTCGAGCGGCCCGACCCGGTCCCCGGCGAAGGGGAAATCGTGGTCGACGTCGCGGCCAGCGGTGTCAACTTCATCGACATCTACCACCGCTCCGGGGCGTACCCGCTCGAAGTGCCCACCCCCATCGGCTCCGAGGGCGCGGGCACGGTGTCCGCGGTCGGGCCTGGGGTGCAGGGGGTGGCCGTGGGCGACACCGTCGCCTGGGCCAACGTTCTGGGGAGCTACGCCGAGAAAGCCGTGATCCCGGCCGTTCGGGCGGTGCCCGTTCCCGACGGCGTTCCGGCCGATGTGGCGGCGGCGGCGATGCTCCAGGGGATGACGGCTCACTACCTCACCCACTCCACCCACGAGGTGCGCGAAGGGGACGAGGTGCTGGTCCACGCCGGCGCCGGCGGCATGGGGCAGTTGCTCATCCAACTCGCCAAGCTCAAGGGCGCCAAGGTCCACACCACCGTCTCCACCGCCGAGAAGGAGAAGCTCGCCCGGGAGGCGGGGGCCGACGAGGTGCTGCGGTACGACGACTTCGTGGACGCGCTGCGGGGCAAGATCGACGTGGTGTACGACGGCGTCGGGAAGGCCACGTTCGACGGCGGGCTGGAGGTGCTGCGGCCGCGCGGCCTCATGGCCCTGTACGGCGCCGCCAGCGGCCCCGTCCCCCCGATCGACCCCCAGATCCTCAACAAGAAGGGCTCGCTCTTCCTCACCAGGCCCACGCTCGTCCACTACATAGCCGAGCGGGCCGAGCTGCTCCAGCGCGCCTCCGACCTGTTCGAGTGGATCGCGTCGGGACAGCTCACCATCAACATCTCACACCGCTACCCGCTGGCCGAGGCGCGGCAGGCGCACGAGGACCTGGCAGCCCGTCGCACGACAGGGAAACTTCTCCTCATACCCTGACGGCATGGACATCGCAGGATCAGTCTGGTCATTCGCCGCGGTAGTGGCTCTGCTCACGCTCACCCCCGGCCTCGACACGGCCCTCATCCTGCGTACGTCGGTGCTGGCGGGCAGGCGGCCGGCCTGGGGCGTGACGCTCGGCATCCAGCTCGGCACGCTCACCTGGGGCGTGGTCACCGCGGCGGGGCTGTCGGCGCTGCTGGCCGCCTCGCGGCTCGGCTACGAGGTCCTGCGCTGGGCCGGGGTGGCGTACCTGGTGTGGATGGGCCTGCGCATGCTCCTGGCCAGGCAGGCGGCACACGATGAGCCGGAGCAGGCGGTGGGATTCAGGAGCGGGTTCACGCGTGGGCTGGTCACGAACCTGCTCAACCCCAAGGTCGGGGCGTTCTACGTGGCCATGCTGCCGCAGTTCATCCCGGACGGGGCGCCGCACGCGGTCATGGGGCTGCTGCTGGCCGGCGTGCACGTGGCCGAGGGAGTGGTGTGGAGCGCGGTGCTGATCGGGTTCGCGTCGTTGATGAGCGGATTCCTGCGCTCGCCCAACGTACGGCGTGCCCTCGACCGCGTGACCGGCGTGGTGATCATCGGCTTCGGCATCCGCCTCGCCGTCACAGACTGAAGCCCGCCGAAGCCATCGCCGGAGTCTGCCGAAGCCCGCGGACACCGGCCGCCGCGTCGTCACCGGCCGAACTCGGCGGGCCAGCCAAGGAGACGAGCGCCGAGTACGGCGGTCTCCAGGGTGAAGCGCTGCGTCGGGTCGTCCGGCGAGAACCCGGTCAGGCGGCGGATGCGCTCCAGCCGGTACGTGACCGCCCGCGCGCTGAGCCCCAGCCGCCGCGCCGCGGCCGCCTGGTTGCCGTGCGAGGCGAAGATGGCCTCCAGCGTCTCCAGCAGCGGCTCGTGCCCGCCCCGCGCCCCCAGCAACGGGCTCAGCACGCTGGCCACCAGGTCTTCGATGGCGCTCCTGTCGCGCAGCAGCACGGGGAACACCAGCAGGTCGGCGGCCTTGACCACGTCGGCCTTGAGCCGCAGCCCGTCGGCCAGTTCCAGGGCCTGCGCCGCCTCCCGGTAAGAGGCCACCACACCGCCGGGGCCACGTTGCGGGCGTCCCACGCCGACGCGCCAGCCGGCCGGGAAGCGGGCGCGTACATGATGGGTGAACTCCCCCACCGCGGCCGGCAGTGTCGCGGGGGCCACGCACACCAGCAGCCCGTCGCGCACGGCCACGAGCACGTTGTGGGAGCCGAACCTGGCGATCAGGTCCCGCTCAGGTAGAGGCCGGTCATGTACACCAGTGCGGCGGTGGCCTCCGGCGAGGTGAGGGCCGACTTCTTGCCGTCGGGGGTGAGGAAGTCGCC
>NZ_JBFAMX010000176.1:0-18421 GCF_040659615.1 Nonomuraea sp. NPDC049784 | reverse complement strand
GGCACGGGACCGATCCCGCCGACCTCGGAGCCGAGGGCGTCCTTGAGTTCGTACAGGCCCGCGCCGGTCAACGCGGGAATGCCGAGGAAGAAGGACAGGCGGGTCGCCGCTACACGGTCCAGGTCCAGGACGAGCGCGGTGGCCATCGTCGCGCCCGAGCGGGAGAAGCCGGCGAAGAGCAGGGCGAGCGTCCCCGAGGGCTGCCTGCTCCACCTGGAGCGTTGACGCCGCCCTGCACCGTACGACTCGGACGCGCTGCCGATCTCGGACACCACTGTGCTGGTCTCGCGCATCCGTAGCGCCCGATCGCCGCCGGAGCTCGGACACACGACCACGGTGGCTCGGTTCGCGTTCGCCCAAACGCGGTGCGGCAATGGTGCTGATGATCCTCTTGCGACCCAGTGGACAATAAGGGATAACTGTGGAGATCCTTTCCTGTCAGAACTGGGGTCCCAGGAGCGCTCCCTGCATCCGCGCACCCCCTGTTCAAGGAGACGCCGATGCGTCAAGTCATCAGCAAGATCGCCACTATCGCCGTGATTGCCCCGCTGGCCGGCGCCGCGTTGCTCACCCCGGCATCCGCTACGGCCGCCACCTCGGCCAAGGCCGCCGACGAGCCGTACTCCAAGTTCGACGTGGAGGTGAAGGGCACCCAGCAGATCCGGCCCGGCGGCACACTCCAGTACGCCGTGGTCGGCACCAACCGCGGTCCCCACACCGCCGAAGCGACCGACTACCAGATCGTCTTCCAACTGCCCAAGGGGTTGGACTCCCGCAAGGCCAAGGGGTTCGGCCCCAAGGGCAGCGAGTGTGCGGTGGAGAAGGGCTTCCTGTACTGCTCGGTGGGCAAGGCGGTGCCGGTCGGCGAATCGGTGGACTTCAAGTTCCAGCTCAAGACCGGCCCCGATGTGAAGGGCACGCTCACGGCCATCCTCGGCGTGCTCTCGTTCAACGCGCAGACCGGCGTCGACCAGATGAGCGAGGAGGAGCTCAAGCGCATCGGCGGCATCTCCAGCTGGGGCTACGGCAAGCCGGTCAAGACCAAGGTCGTGCGCTAGTCCTGCCCCGCCGGGGCCCCGGTACGGCCGTCCGGTCGTGTCAGGCCACGACGGCGCGCCTCTCCCCCACGAGAGGCGCGCCGTCACCCCGCCGCGAGTGCGAGGGCACGCGGGCCGAGGCCCGGCGGCGGGGCGGGTGGTGGAGGCGCAGCCGCTCGAGCGCCCTGGAGTCAGCGGCTGCGCCGGGTCAGGGGCGGAGGCGGTCCACGAGCTGTGCCTGGTAGAGCGAGGGCGGGAGAAGCCCGGGCTGGTTCGCGCCCTCGATGTACCCGGCCGGCTGCTGGAACGGCCCGTCGCCGGTGATCGTGCCGTGGCAGCCGATCGCGTAGTTCTGGGCGGTCGGCGGCTTCTGCACGATCAGCCTGCTGGTCGACACGTCGCAGTTCCAGGCCACCGAATGGGCCGCCGACCACCCGTGCGAGGTGCCGTACCGGCCCCGGTTGTAGAGGCCGAGCGTGTAGTCGTAGTGCGGGTCGATGTCCTTGTGGCCGTCGTACAGCAGGCCCTGCGACCAGCGGCGGTGGCCCTCGCTGGAGTTCAGGGCGTATTCCGAGGTGCCGTGCAGGAAGACGACTCCGGAGACGGTGCTGTGGCCGTTGGAGACGAACGCGTGCCGGGCCTTGTAGGCGTAGCAGTCGCGGAAGAGCACCTGCTGGGAGTAGACGTAGGTGTTGAAGTTGTAGCGCCTGCTCCCCGTCACGATGCTGACCGGGTCGATGGCCCGGCAGTCCTCGACCGTGGCGCGGGTGGTCTCCTGGGTGGCGACCCCGGCCTGGGTGAAGTGGAGCATGGTGCAGTTCCGTACCCAGGAGTCCTCGGTGCGCAGCAGGACGATCGCGTTGTAGGCGTGGTCCTCGTCCTGCTCCGGGTCGCCGTGGTACTCGATGTCCACGCGCAGCCGCTCCACGCCCACCTGGGTGACCAGCCCGGCCCTGTCCCACTTGTAGAGGAACGACGTGGAGAGGGCGCGGTTGAGGTGGTTGAAGACCGGGACATCGATTTTCACGACATTTCCGGAGACTTCGTGGATATAGCGGTTGTAGATGAGCGGGTGCTCGCCCACCTGCCACGCCGGCCCCACGTCGTGGCCGCCGTAGTCGATGGCCTTCAGCCACTCCTCGGTGCAGGGATGGGTGATCACGATGTTGTCGCCGGGCCGCAGCGCGCCGGGGTTCGCCACCTGGAACTCGCGCGAGCCCACCTGCACGAAGTCGGTGGTGATGTCGGTGCGGGTGCCCGCGACCTCGCCCGTCCAGCCGCCGCCCGCGGCGCCGCCGGCCACGATCACGTCGCGGTCCTTCGGGTTGTTCCCGGTGGCCTTGATGATCGTGTTGCTCGCCGGGTCCTCGCCGTCGCCGGTGCCGCGCAGCACCATGCCGCTCGCCCGTACGTACAGGGTGCCCGCCACCGGATAGACGCCGGGCAGCAGGAGCAGGGCGCCGCGCCGCTCGCGGGGCAGCGCGGCCACCTCGTCGAGAGCCGCCTGGACGTGGGCGGTGTTGTCGCCCTCGACCGGGCGGATCGTCTTGACGACCGGCACGTGCGGGATGGGCCGCTCGCCGTTGCGGTAGCCGGCGTGGCTGAAGTCGGGGATCCGGTTGGCCTCGGCGTCCTGCTCGTAGGCCAGCCGCCCCCGGTCGTAACGCACCAGGCGAGACTGCCAGACCGTCGAGGCGCTCGCGGGCCCCGCGCCCGCCGCCGACAGCACCAGCGCGCCCCCCGCGGCGAGCACGGCCCGCCTGCTGAGATCGTTTGCCATGCCCACCTACTTGATCATGATCTTGTCGAGTTCGGGGCCGCGCGCGGTCAGGCCGAAGAACCGGATCGTGTTGACCCCGGCCACCAGGTCCACCGGCACGGTCGCGGTCGTCACCGTGTCCTTGGTCCCGGTCATCGGCACCTGGATGGCGTCGCCGCCGTTGACGCTGACCGAGAACGACTGCGAGCCGTCCACCAGCGCGTGCACGGTCATCTGCTTGGTCCCGGTGGTCTCCGACAGCACGCCCCTGACCACGGCGTAGTCGTAGGTGTTGCCGCCGATGAGGATCACCTTCCGCCCGCCGGAGCAGACGGCGCAGTAGGCGGGCTCGGCCGCGCCCTCGAAGACGTTCCCGACCCGCTCGGCCTCGTACGTCCCGGGGCTCCGGTCAGGCGGCGGCAGCTTCACCGGCGGCGTCGCCGGCCCGAGCTGCTCCGCCTTCAGGTCCTTGACCAGCAGGTACGTCTCCTGCAGCCCGGCGCTCTTGATGCTGCGGTAGATGCCCCACTTGGGCCGGTTGTACTGCTCCTGCGTCCACCACAGATCGATGCCGTCGGCCTTCTGGTCCACGATCGTCCGTGACCCGTCACGCAGCACCCACCGCATGTAGCCCGAGTCGCCGGACTTGAACTCGATGGTGGTCGTGACCCACTTGTTCTGGATGGGCTCCAGGTCGGCCGTGGCGAAGTCGTGCGACTTGTTGTCCTCCAGCGTCCAGTAGCGGGCCGCGATCTTCTGCACGCCGTTCACGATCGGCAGCGAGATCTGCGCGATCGGGGTGCCGACGTCGGAGTTCTTCAGCTGCCAGATGTGCGTGAAGTTCGTGGTCGCGTCGAGGGTGTCGGGAATGTACATCTGGTACGTGATCCGCCAGGTCTCGTCCTTGCGGATCTCCAACGGCGTGCCGTCGGAGGCGCGCATGCCGCGTACCTCGTTGCGCATCCGGTCGGAGCCGTCGCGGTCCTCGAGGTGGGCGTCGAACCGCCAGTAGTTCTTCTCGGCGTGCACGTGCGGCAGGCCCTCGGGGTGCGAGCCGCGCCGGTCGTCCTCCAGAGCCTCGAACGCGTTGACGCCGTCGCGCCACGGGCTGGGGTTCCACCGCGTCTCCCAGCGAGGCGCCCCAATGGTGGACGCGGCGGTGGTGGCGGGGCCGGCGGCCTGAGCCGCCGGTACCACCTGCAGGAGCAGCGCCACCGCCGCCAGAGCGCCCGCCAGGCGCGGGCCGTGCTTTCTCACTGGATCGTCACCTTGTCGAGGTCGGGCGCGCTGGCGCTGTCGTTGAAGAAGCGGATGGTGTTGGCGCCCGCGTTGAGCTGCACCGAGACGGTCTTGGAGACGGGCGTGTTCCAGTCCGTGCCGGTCAGCGAGACGGTCTGGGCGGCGCCGCCGTTCACGCTGACCTGGAAGCTGCGCGTGCCGCTGACCACGCCGTCCACGGTGAGCCGGCGCGAGCCGGCCGCGGACGACTGGACGTTGAGCGTGACCGCGTTGCCGGAGCCGCCGCCGATCCAGCCGGCCTTGGTGCCGCCCGAGCAGCCGGAGCAGGACGCGGTGCGGGCCGTGCCGCTGAAGGAGCCCTGCTCGGCCTCGTACGAGGACGCGTCACCCGAGTCGCCGCCGGTGAGCTGGTAGGCCTGGAGGTTCCTGATCAACAGGTAGGTGTTCTGCAGGCCGGAGCTGTTGATGCTGCGGTAGATGCCCCACTTGGGCCGCAGGTAGTCGGTGTCCAGCCGCCACAGGTCCGTGTTGTCCAGGCGCTTGTCCACCAGCGTCGTGGAGCCGCTCTTGAGCGTCCAGCGCAGGTAGCCGCTGTCGGACGCCTTGAACTCGAACGTCGTGTCCACCCATTTGCCCTGGATCGGTTCCAGGTTCGTGTTGCCGACCTCGTGGGTCTGCTCGGCCTCGTCCCAGTACCGTACGTTGATCTTGGGCGTGCCGCCGGAGATCGGCAGCGACATCGTGTAGAGGGGCGCGCCGGAGCCGGGCACCTTCATCTGCGCGATGTGCGTGAAGCCGCTGGTCGCGTCCAGGGAGGTCGGGATGTACATCTGGTAGCTGATGCGCCAGGTCTCGTTCTCGAGGATCTTGAGGTACGAGCTGCTGCCGGTCCGCATGCCCTTGACCTCGTTGCGCTGGCGGTCGTCGCCGTCGCGGTCCTGGGTGTGCATGTCGAAGCGGTAGGCGTCGCCGGAGACGTAGATGTGGGTGACGCCGGGGTGGGAGCCGGCGCGGTCGTCCTCGATACCCTCGAACGCCTCGGCGACGGTGTCGTTCGCGGGGCTCGGGCTCCAGCGCGGCGTCCAGGCGGCCGCGGCGGCGGGGGTGGCGGCGGGCAGTGCGGCGGCGGCGGCGACTGCCAGGGCGGCTAAGGCGCCGGTGATTCGCTTGTTCATCAGCTCTTTCTCCTCAGGTGGAGGGTGAACCCGCCGTTGGGGGGGACGGCGAGGTCGAGCTTGCCCCCGGCGGAGACGGTGACCGTCTCGGCGAGGATCCGGTCGCCTGGGGCGTCCCGGTAGATCTCGGCCGCCCACTCCCCCTGGTCGAGGAAGTCGAGCGGCACGGTGAGCGTGCGGGCCTCGCCCGACACGCCCGCGCCGACGTACCACTCGCCGCCGCTCCTCCTGGCCAGCAGGATGTGGTCGGCGGGGTCGCCGGACAGCAGCCGCGTCTCGTCCCAGGCGGTGGGGACGGCGGACAGCAGCCGCAGGGCCTCCGGCCGGGCTTCGTAGGCCTCGATGCCGTCGGCGAAGTGCTGGACGCCGGACTCGAAGATCACCGAGAGCGCGAGCTCGAATCCGGCCGAGATCGTGCGCACGCCGGTGAACGTGCACGGCGTGAAGTCCATCGGGCCCTGCACGTTGCGGGTGAAGGCCAGCGACAGGTAATGGGCAGGCTGGTAGAGCGGCTGCTTGCCGGGCTTCGGCTTGATCCACTCGGCGCCCTTGACCGCTTCGGCGGTCATGAACTGCGGCCAGGTCCGCTCGGTGCCGCGCGGGATCGTGCCGCCGTGGAAGACCACCATGAGCTCCAGCCGGGCGGTGGCGGCCAGGATGGCGTCGAACCAGCGCATCCGGTCCTGGCCGTCGGACTCGGTGAAGTCGATCTTCACGCCGACCGCGCCCCACTCCTTCCAGAGTGCGAGCTTCTCGCGGTGCTCCAGCTCGGTGTCCACGTGCTGCCAGTGCGACCAGAGCCAGATGCCGACGCCTTTCTCGTTGGCGTAGGCGATCAGCTCGGGCATCCACTCCTTGTTCCAGCCCGCGTCGGCCAGCACGTACGGCCAGCCGTTCCGGGCGGCGAAGTCGACCCAGCGCTTCTGGGCGTCCAGGTCGCGGGTGGAGGGACCGTCGGACCACCACGACCAGGCAGCGGCCCCCGGCTTGATCCAGGAGGTGTCCTCGACCTTGGACGCCTCCGCGAGGCTGGTGATCAGGTCGCTCTCCACGATCGTGGCCAGATCGCCGACGATCACCGTGCGCCACGGGGTCGTGAGCGGGCTGGCCGCGGTCACGTACGGGTCGGGCAGGTCGAGCCGGAACGAGCGGCCGTCGAAGCGCAGGCGGGAGCCGGCGTAGCCGCTGTCCAGGTTCGACTCGGTGACCAGCAGCCAGGAGCCGCCGACCTCGAAGAGCGAGGGGTAGCCGTACAGGATGGGCTCGGCGCCGGCGACCGTGCTGTGCCGGTGGATCTCCTCGTAGTCGCACCGGCCGTTCTCGTACGGGAGCAGCACCGCGCGGGCCGCGCCCGGCACCACGTATTCGGAGATCTCCTCCACGACGGTGACCGGCCCTGTCCACGGGACCACGTACCGGTACGCCACGCCGTGCCCGCCGACCCGGATCTGCAGGTCGAGCCGGTGCGTGCCCTTGGTGAACGACAGCGTCCACTCGCCGGCCTCGTAGCGGTGCTCGCGCCGCTTGCCGATCAGCGTCCGATAGGACTCCTCGATCCTCCGCTCGGACATCCCGGACAGGACGAGCCCCTCACTGAGGTCCTCATGGGCGGTTCTGATGCCGAGCCTGGATGGCTCGATCACCACGCGCCCGGCGTGCCGCACCTCGAGAGTGAGCTGTCCCTCGGGGGAAAGGGCGAGCGCTGCTTCCAGGTCCTCGTCGCTGAGCGTCCAATTCGGCACGATGCCCTCCAGGAGACAAGAGATAGGAGGAGTCGATCGCGCCTCACCATCCGCCCATACGCGCGGTGCGGCGGTCGCTCAAGGCGTCCGGATCTCCTCACAGTGCGCTAGAGCCTAGGTTGCAAGCGCTTTCAATTCAATTCTTGACGAAGTTAATTACCGGGTCTACGGTACGGCCATGCCTCACGGACTGCCAGACGACCAGCAACCCAGCCCGTTGATACATCCGACCTCTGCCGCCCGGCTGGCCGAGTTCCGTGAGCAACGCTTCGGGCTGTTCATCCACTGGGGGCTCTACGCACTCGCCGCCCGGCACGAATGGGTCAAGCAGCGGGAGCGCCTCACGGACGAGCAGTACCAGCCCTATTTCGACCACTTCGATCCAGACCTGTTCGACCCGGACGCATGGGCGGAGGCGGCGGCCGCCGCGGGGATGCGCTACATGGTGCTGACCACCAAGCACCACGACGGCTTCTGCCTGTGGGACTCGGCCCAGACCGACTACTCGGTCGCGAACACGCCGTACGGCAAGGACCTGGTCGGCCCGGTCGTCGAGGCGTTCCGGGCACGCGGCCTCGGGGTGGGCTTCTACCACTCGCTGATCGACTGGCACCACCCGCACTTCCCGATCGACGGCCTGCACCCGGCATACGCCGAGAACATCACCCATGATGACCGAAATATCGAGATTTATCAGTCCTATTTGCACAGCCAGGTCGAAGAGCTGCTCACCCGGTACGGCCGAATCGACACGATGTGGTTTGACTTCTCCTACTCCAAGCGGGTCCGCAACGGCCGGCTCACACCCGGCGGCAAGGGCGCGGCGGACTGGCGTTCGGAGGAGCTGGCCGCGCTGGTCCGCACGCTGCAGCCGAACATCCTGATCAACGACCGCCTGGAGATCCCCGGCGACTTCACCACGCCCGAGCAGTACCAGCCGGTGGCGCCGCCCGCGCAGGTGTGGGAGGCCTGCCAGACGCTCAACGGCAGCTGGGGCTACGACCGCGACAACCTCGACTACAAGCCGGTGGACCTGCTGGTTCGCATGCTGGTCGACACCGTCTCCAAGGACGGCAACCTGCTGCTCAACGTCGGCCCGAACGGGCGCGGCGCGTTCGACCCTCGGGCGCTGGAGTCGCTGCGCGGCATCGGGGAGTGGACGCGGCTGCACGGCCGCTCCATCTACGGCGCCGGCCCGAGCACGTACGAGGCCCCGCCGGACTGCCGCTACACCCAGCGCGGCGACCGGCTCTACGTGCACCCGTTCGCCTGGCCGTACAAGCACCTCCACCTGCCGGGGCTGGCGGGAAAGGTGCGCTACGCGCAGTTGCTCAACGACGCCTCGGAGATCCGCATCCTGGTCCCCGACCCGGCCGTGGACAGCGGCCACACCCGTCTGGGCGCGTTGCCGCCCGGAACCCTGACCCTCCAGCTCCCGGTGCAGCGCCCCGACGTGGCGGTGCCGGTGATCGAGCTCTTCCTTTGAGAGGCCCCCATGGAGATGAACCGTCGCCGGATGCTGGCCCTGGCGGTGGCGGCCGCGACCGCGCCCGTGCTGTCCGCCTGCGCGGACACCAGGCAGCAGAAGCAGGCCGCGGCTCCCGTCAAGTCCGGCGCGCAGCTGATCGACCCCAACCGGCCGGGCAGCGACGCCTGGCCCTATGAGGCGGCCGAGCAGCTCAACAACTCGCTGACGTGGCCGAAGACGAACGTGCCGGACCCGGCGTCCAAGGTGACGATCACGGTGGCGATGACCACGGACGCGGTCACCGAGGTGCGCAACGCCCAGTTCGACTTCTTCTTCAAGAAGCGCCACCCGAACATCGAGATCAAACGCGAGTCGTCGCCCTTCGACCAGTTCCTGACGAAGTACATGACGCAGGCTGCCGGCGGCACGCTGCCCGACGTGCTGTACAACCACTACTCCTGGACGCAGAACCTCATCTCCAATCAGGTGCTGCATCCGGTGGACGAGTACATCGCCAAGACGCCCGAGTTCGACATGGACGACATCCCGCAGAGCGGGCTCGGCTACTTCAAGCGCGACGGCAAGCTGTACGGTCTGCCCACCGACATGGCGCCCAAGCTGCTCTTCTACAACAAGGACCTGTTCGACAAGGCCGGCATCGACTACCCGGACGAGAGCTGGACGTTCGACAAGCTCTTCGAGACGGCCAGGAAGATGACCAGCGGATCGGGCGCGGAGAAGATCTACGGCTTCTCCCCCATGCCGGTCCCGGCCCCCGACCTCAGCGCTGTTTTCCTGATGCCGTTCGGCGGCAGGTTCCTGGACGCCACCGAGTCCAAGGTGCTGATCAACGAGCCCGCGGCCAGGGAGGCCATGGGGCGCTGGCTCGACCTGCTGGTCAAGGACAAGGCGGTGCCGAGCCTGGCCGAGCTGCAGCTGCTGGAGAAGGTGGACCCGTTCAAGACCGGGCACGCGGCCATGCTGATCAACGGCGCCTGGCTGATGCTGGAGCTGTCGAAGCAGAAGGCGTTCAAGTGGGGCGCCACGCACGTGCCCAAGGGCCCGGCGGGCCGCTTCAGCCCGGCCGTGGGCAGCGCGCTGGTGATGACGGCCTCGTCGCAGAACAAGGACGCCGCCTGGCTCTACATGCACGAGTTCCTGTCGTCCTCCGGCTACAAGTTCCGCCAGATCACCTCGCCCGCCCGACAGTCCGCCTGGGACGACAACGCCAAGGCGGTCGGCATCCCCGACGAGACGGCGAAGCTGGTCAAGGAGATCCTGGCCGACTACGCCTCCGACGACGGCGTGCTGCGGCTGCCGGCCAACAAGAAGGTCGTCGACACGGCCAAGCCCATCTGGGAGCGGGCGATGCTCGGCAAGATCAGCGCTGACGACGCGCTGAAGGAGATCGCCGACAAGGTCACGCCCCTACTGGCCGAGAACAAGATCGCATGACCGCCGTCAGCGCCCCCAGCACCCTGGCACGCCGCGAGGCGCGACGGTTCCACCTGTTCGTCTCGCCGTGGGTGATCGGGTTCGTGCTCTTCAGCGCGGGCCCGATCCTCGGCGCCATCGTGCTGAGCTTCATGGACTGGAACCTCCTGCAGCCGCCGAAGTGGGTGGGTTTCGCCAACTACGTGCGCATGGTCAACGACCCCGAGTTCTGGGAGTCGATCGGGAACACCGTGGAGTACGGCGTCGGGTCGGTGGCGCTCGGTGTGACGTTCACGCTCCTGCTGGCGCTGCTGCTCAACCAGCCGCTGCGCTTGCAGGGCCTGTTCCGCACGGTGATGTACCTGCCCTCGGTGGTGTCGGGCCTGGCCACGGCGCTGCTGTGGCTGAACATCCTGCACCCCGACTACGGGCTGATCAACAAGGTGCTGGCGTCGTTCGGCATCCAGGGCCCCGGCTGGCTGGCCTCGCAGGAGTGGGCCATCCCCGGGCTCGTGCTGATGAGCGTGTGGGGCGCGGGCAACACGATCGTCATCTACCTGGCCGGGCTGCAGGGCATCCCGAAGACACTCTACGAGGCCGCCGAGATCGACGGGGCGGGGTGGTGGCGCCGGTTCTGGAGCGTGACCGTGCCGATGATGTCGCCGGTCATCTTCTTCAACGTCGTGACCGGGTTCATCGCCGCCCTGCAGAGCTACGTGCTCATCCTGGTCATGACCGAGGGCGGCCCCGGCAACGCGACGATGGTGCTGGGTCTCTACATCTACCGGCACGCGTTCGTCTACTTCGACATGGGGTACGCGGCGACGCTGTCGTGGGCGATGTTCGTGCTGGTCATCGCCGTGACCGCGATCCAGTTCAGCCTGGCCAGGCGCTGGGTGCACTACGAGTTCAAGTGAGGTCGCCGATGCTCCTCGAGACCGCGGAACGCCGACGCAAGGGGCCCGCGCCCACCCGGCCGGGCGGCACGTCCCTGACCTCGCAGCAGGCCGAGCACATCAGGAGGATCCGGCGCTCCGGCGCGTACATCCTGCTGATCATCAGCTCGGCGGTGTTCCTGCTGCCGTTCCTGTGGATGCTGACGACCTCGCTCAAGTCGGACGCGGAGAACCTGGCCTTCCCGCCGCAGTGGCTGCCCGACTCCTTCAACTTCGACAACTACGCCAAGGGCTGGAGCGGGTCGCTGCCGTTCAACCGGTTCCTGGTGAACACGATCGTGATCACCGCGCTGTCCATGGCGGGCAACCTCATCTCGTGCATCCTGCCCGCGTACGCGTTCGCCAGGCTGCGGGCGCGGGCGGCGGGTGTCATGTTCGCGGCGCTGCTGGCAACCATGATGATCCCGCGCGAGATCACGCTGGTGCCCAAGTTCGTGATGTTCTCCAAGCTCGGCTGGGTGGACACGTACCTGCCGCTGATCGTGCCGGAGTTCTTCGGCGTGGCGCTCTACATCTTCCTGCTGCGCCAGTTCTTCACCACGATCCCGCAGGAGCTCATCGACGCCGCCCGCATCGACGGCGCCTCCGAGCTGCGCATCCTGTGGAGCGTCATGCTGCCGCTGGCCAAGCCGGCCATCGCGGCGATCTGCCTGTTCTCCTTCGTCGCCAACTGGAACCAGTACCTGGAGAACTCGATCTACCTGCGCTCGATGGAGAAGATCACTCTCGCGCAGGGGCTCGGCATGTTCAACGGTCAGTACGTGACCCAGTACAACCAGATGATGGCCGTCGCGCTAGTGTCAATGTTGCCCATCCTTATCATCTTTTTCCTGGCACAGAAGACGTTCATCCGGGGCGTCACGCTCACCGGAATCGCAGGAAGGTAATCGTTGGACTACGAACGCCAGCCGTACAGAAGGTGCGGCCGTAGCGGTCTGCTCCTCCCCGCCGTGTCGCTCGGCCTGTGGCACAACTTCGGCGGTGGCAAATCCCTCGACAGCCAGCGGGCCATCTTCAACAAGGCACTCGACCTCGGCATCACGCACTTCGACATCGCCGACCGCTACGGCCCGCCGCTCGGCGCCGCGGAGGCCACGTTCAACCGGCTGCTGCCACGGTCGCTGCGTGACGAGGTGGTGGTCACCACCAAGGGCAGCAACCCCATGTGGGACGGCCCGTACGGCAAGGGCAACTCGCGCAAGCACCTGCTCGCCACGCTGGACCGGTCGCTGGAGCGGCTCGGCCTCGACTACGTGGACATCTTCTACCTGCACCGCGACGACGAGGACACGCCGCTGGAAGAGCAGGTGGCCACGCTCGACCACATGGTGCGCACAGGACGCACCCTGTACGTGGGCGTGTCCAACTTCTCGCCCGAGCGCACCGCGCAGGCGGCCCGGCTGCTGCGCGACCTCGGCACCCCGCTGCTGATCCACCAGCCGTCCTACTCGCTGCTCAACCGGTGGATCGAGCGGGACCTGCTGGGCGTGCTCGAGCAGGAGGGCGTCGGCTGCGTGGTCTACTCGCCGCTGGCCCAGGGCCTGCTCACCGACCGCTACCTCAACGGCATCCCGGCCGACTCGCGGGCCGCCGAGGCGCGCTTCCTGACCCCCGACAGGGTCACGCCGCAGGTGCTGACGTTCGTGCGGGCGCTCTCCGAGCTCGCCTCGTCCCGCGGGCAGACGGTGGCGCAGCTCTCCCTGGCCTGGGCGCTCAGGGATCCGCGCGTCACATCGGTGCTGGTCGGCGCCTCCAGCCCCGAGCAACTGGAGGCCAACGTGGCCGCCGTGGACCGGCTCGACTTCACCGACGAGGAACTGACCGCCATCGACGGCGCCGCCAAGGAGGCGGGCATCGAGGCATAGGGGATCTCCCCCTTAAAAACCAGGACCTTGGCTCCTGGCGGGGGCCGCCCGCTGCCCGGGCGACCGGCACGATCGTGGCATGACCACGACCGGACGATGAACCGTCTGGGCAGCGGCGCCTCCTGGACGCTGCTCTACGTCGCGTCCAAGATTCACACCGACTGCGGCCACCACGATCGAGACAGGCTTCACGTCCCCCACCGTGACCCGAATCGACGTCCGCGGCTAGAGCCCGAAGGGCGCCTCAGGCTCTCGTCTTGGTCCGCGGCGTCCCTTTGCCATGTCCGGCGCCGTGGCTTCTGTGGCCTGCGGCAATACCTCTACTTTGGGGCTCATCGCACGGACCTGCGTGGAGGGCCGTGACCACGGTGCTGGCCACCGTCGAGACGAACAAGGGGTTCTGCCGGGGGCGGTACTCATGGTGCGGTCTCCTCGGGATGCAGGAGCAGAACGCTGCCGTCGCCGTTCGCCGCGATGACCAGGGAGCCGTCCGCCGTGGCCGCGATCCCGGCGAACGGACGCGGTATCCCGGGCAGGCCGGGCGCGATGAACAGGTCGGGTTCCGGGCGGGGCAGTCCCGCCGGGGACGCGACCGGAAGGGAGTCGGCCTCGATCTCGACGTCGCCGGTGGCGAGGTCGATGGCGAGCAGCCGGCGGTGGGTGGTCTCGACGACGTACACGATGCCGTCGCTGACGGTGATGCCTTGCGGGGTGCCGAGCCCGCCGGCGAGCAGTGCGGGTACGCCGTGCTCGACGCGGTACACCGCGGCGAGCTGCTCGTCACTGACGTAGCAGCGCTGGTCGGCGTCGACGGCCACGTCGACCGGGCGGCCTAGGCCCTCGGCCAGCACGCTGACCTGGTCGTCGTGGTCGAGGGCGACGACGCGGCCGGCGCCGGACTCGGCGACCAGCAGGGTGCCGTCGGCACGCACGGCGATGCCCAGCGGACGGTTCAGGCCGCGGGCCCGGGTGCGCACCGTGCCGGAGCGCCGGTCGTAGGTGCATACCTGCCCGTACTGGGAGGTGGTGTGGAGCAGGTCGCCGTCGGCGGCGACGCCGTGCACGAAGTTCAGCAGTTCGGTGGTGGTGACGTCTTCGTCCGGTCGCTCGGCGGGCTGGGTGAGGCGGTAGTGGTCGGCCACGTGGACGGCGCCGCCGAGATCGATGGTCACCCCGAAGGGGCCGCCGAGGCCGCGGGGCACGATCTCGCGGGTACGTCCGTCGGCCGCGAGCTCGGCGACGCCGCCGTGGGCGTAGCTGGAGACGAACATCCGGTTGTCGGCATCGAAGGCGGCGTTGTCCAGGGCGTTGAGTTCGCTGACGATGGCGGACCGCTCACCGGTGCCGGTCAGGTCGACGCGCGTGACGGTCCCGCTCTCACCGAGGGAGAGGACCAGCAGGGCACCGCCGCGGTCGAAGCGTACGGCGACCGGATCCGGGACGTCCGCGGCCACCAGTTCCGGCTCGCCGCCGTCGAGCGGGATGCGGAACACCTCGCCGGTGAGCATGTGGGGGTAGTAGAGCTGCCCGTCCGGGCCGAGTTGCATGGCGTTGCCCATGGCGAGGTCCGCCGTGAGCACCGTGGGGTCGTCGCCTGCCGGGGACAGCTCCAGCAGGCGTCCACCCGGGATCATCTCGTTGGCGAACACCCGCGTGCCGACGCAGGCGATGCCGTTGGGTGCGGTGATCTCGTCAGTGACGAGCGCGAAGTTCCCGGCCGGGTCGCGCCGCCACACCCGGCCCGGGACCAGGTCGGTCACGTACATCGCGCCGTCGATGTCGAAGGCGAGGTCGTCGGGGGAGTGCAGGGGCCCGTCCGGTGGCACGACCACCTCGACGTCGCCGGTGGCCAGGTCGACGGCGCTGATCTGCCCGGCGAGGAACTGGGCCACGTACAGGCGTCCGTCGGGCCCGAACGCCATGCCGTTCGATCCCCACAGCGGGCGCGCCCGGATGAGACGCTCGACTTCCCGGCGGTTCATCGGTCGCCCGCCAGCACCTGGTCCATGCCGCCCTCGGCGCGCCAGCGGCGCAGCAGGTCGTGGAAGGCGATGGGGCCGGGCCCGTACGTCTGGCTGACCGGGCGGGGCTTGCCCTCGCCGTTGTAGTAGCCGGGCGTGCATTCGGCCTGGAACCGGATGTTGTCCGGTGCCAGCTCCCGGATGGTGGCGACCCATGCCTCCTCGGCGTCTTCGGTCGGCTCGACCGACGCGATGCCACGCCGGCGGGCCTCGGCGACGACGGCGCCGATGTGGGTGGCCTGCTCCTGCAGGATGTGTATGAAGTTGACCGCGGAGGCGTTCTGCAGCGGGCCCAGGTGGAACAGGTTCGGGAAGCCGTGGCTGTAGAAGCCGTGCAGCGTGCGCGGGCCCTGCCGCCAGGTGCCGAGCAGGGGCGCGCCGCCCCGGCCGTACACCGGCAGGGCGCCGGAGACGATGCCGGAGACGCCGACCTCGAAGCCGGTGGCGAAGATGACGCAGTCGACCTCGTACTCCTGCTCGCCGACCACGACCGCCGACCCCGTCATCGCGGTGATGCCGCCGTGGTCGGCGGTGTCGACCAGGGTGACGTTGGGCCGGTTGAACGTCTGCAGGTAGTAGTCGCTGAAGGTGGGCCGCTTGCACATGTAGCGGTACCAGGGCTTGAGCAGCTCGGCGGTGGCGGGGTCGCCGACAATCTCGTCCACGCGGGCGCGGAGCTGGTTCATCTTCTGGAAGTCGGCGATCTCGTCGAGGTACTCATGTTGCTCGGGGGACAGAGCGGTGTCGACGGTGCCGGCCACCAGGTGACGTTGCAGCCGTGCGGTGCTGGTCCAGCCGTCGTTGATCAGGTCCTGTTCGGCGCGGCCGCCGGTGACGACGGTGAGGAAGTTCTCCATCCGTTCCTGCTGCCAGCCGGGCTTGAGCGAGGCGGCCCAGGCCGGGTCGGTGGGACGGTTGTCGCGTACGTCGACCGACGAGGGCGTGCGCTGGAAGACGTACAGGTGCTGTGCGTCGCGCCCCAGGTGCGGGATGACCTGGATCCCGGTGGCGCCGGTGCCCACGACCGCGACGCGCTTGTCGGCGAGCTTGTGCAGGCCGCCGTTCTGGTCTCCCCCGGTGTAGCCGTAATCCCAGCGGCTGGTGTGGAAGGTGTGCCCGCGGAACGTCTCGATGCCCGGGATGCCGGGCAGCTTCGGCTGGGCCAGGGTGCCGGCGGACATCACGACGTAGCGGGCCCGGAAGTCGTCGCCGCGGTCGGTGCGTACCTGCCATTCGGTCGTGGCGTCGTCCCAGCGCAGCTCCGTGACGCGGGTGTGGAACAGCGTGTCGCGGTACAGGTCGTAGAGTTTGGCGATCGCGACGGCGTGCTGGCGGATCTCCTCGCCGGGCGCGTACCGCATGGTGGGCAGGTAGCCGACCTCTTCGAGCAGCGGCAGGTAGACCGATGATTCGATGTCGCAGTGGATGCCCGGGTAGCGGTTCCAGTACCAGGTGCCGCCGAAGTCGCCGGCCTCGTCGAGCATCCGTATGTCCTCCACGCCGGCCTCGCGGAGCTTGGCCCCGGTGAGCAGCCCGCCGAAGCCGCCACCCACCACCAGCGCCTCGACCCGGTCGCGGACCGGTTCCCGCTCGGCGCGTTCGGTGTACGGGTCGGCGGCGTAGTAACCGAACTCGCCGCGGGCGCCCTGGTACTGGGCGTTGCCGTCAGGCCGCAGCCGGCGGTCGCGTTCGTGGCGGTACCTGGCGCGTAGCACGTCCGGGTCGAAGCCCAGTTCCGCGACGGTGAAATGTGCAGGCGGCGTCGAAGAGTGGTCCATGGATGCCTTTCCGATTCCGGAGATCAGGTGGGGAATTGAGGGAGCGGGTGAGGCCCAGCTCGGCGGTGTACTCAAAGGCGTTCTCGTTATGGCTGCCAACAGCCGATCATGTTGGCGGTTGCCGGCGACGTGGGCGCTCACGTAGGCGAACTCGGCCTGAGCGGTGTCCTCCTCTTCAGAGGCGAACTTGCTCAGACTGACCTGCGTGTCGGACCCGTGCGCGAACGTGTCAGCGGGTCAGCAGCAGCGCTTCGTCGCCACTGGCCGGCCGGATCGGCGCCACCGGGCAGCGCTCGCGCAGTTCGGCCCGTTCCGCCGGCTGCTCCAGAGCCGTAGGCGCTGGGGCAGATATTCCGGTGCCTGCTGGATGGTCTCGATCAGCTCATGCTTCTTTCTCGGTATCGAGTCAGGCCGCTGACCAGCCGCCGTCCACCGGCACGATCGCGCCGTTGATGAACGAGGCCGCGTCGGAGGTGAGGAAGAGGGCGGCGTCGGCCATCTGCTCGGGCTGGGCCATGCGCTCGCCCAGGGCGATCACAGGGCCGAGCCGGGCCGAGCCGGTCGGGTCGAAGCCGGCGCTGGTGGCGATGCCGGTCATGGTGGGGCCGGGCAGGATGGCGTTGCAGCGAATACCGTCCTTGGCGTAGGCCCAGGCCACGCTCTTGGTCAGGCCGACCACGCCGTGCTTGGAGGCGGTGTAGGCGGCGCCCGCCGCGCCGCCCCTGATACCGGCCTCGGAGGCGGTGTTCACGATCGCCCCACCGCCCTGCCGCAGCAGGTGCGGCAGCACGGTATGCGTCACCAGGAACGTGCCGGTCAGGTTGATGCGCAGGACGCGTTCCCACTCGGCGAGGGTGATGTCGGCGGGCAAGGCCATCGTGTCCATGATCCCGGCGTTGTTGCACAAAACGTCGATCCGGCCGTAGGCGTCGATCGCCGTTTCCACCAGGGCCGCGACCGCCGCCTCGTCGCCGATGTCCGCGGTCACCGCGAGGGCGGCGTCGCCGATGTAGGCAGCGGTGCGACGGGCGCTCTCCTCGTTGACATCACAGACCACGACGCGAGCGCCGGCCTTGGCGAAGGCGACCGCCATCGCCCGGCCAATGCCTGAGCCCGCGCCGATGATCAGGCAGATCTTGTTGTCGAACGCGCTCAAACGTCCTCTCCTGTCTGGAGCGGGTAGCACAACCGGACAGTGATGTCCGGTGACAATGTAGTCTTTCTGACTGATCATTGTCGAATAATGGGCATCCTGACGTTGAGAATGTGGACACTGTTGTCCGGTTGGTAGTGTGAGAGTCATGTCCCTGGCACGTGCGGCGAACAAGGGACCCCGCGTCGCCGCTCGCAATCGCGCGGCACTGATCGCGGCGGCCCGCGAAGTGTTCGCGAACGTCGGCCACGACGCGCCGCTCAGCCTGGTCGCTCGCACTGCGGGGGGTCGGCCAGGGCAGTCTCCATCGGCACTTCCCCGACCGGCTCAGCCCCGCATTGGCCGTCTTCAATGACGGCGTGGCCGAACTGGAACCCGGTGCCACACTCGACGACGTGCTCGCGCTGATCACCGAGCAAATCATCGCCACTACCGCGTTCATCGACATGGTCGACGCGAACACCGCCGGCCCCCGCGCCCTGGCGATGCGCGATCGAGTGGGCAACGTGCCGGCCGGCAAGCTTGCCGAGGCCCAGCGGGCGGGGCCGGCCCTGCGGATCTCGACGGCGAGGATCTGCTTCTGGCGGTCAGCATGCTTGTCGGCGTTCTCGCCAAGAGGCCCGCGCCGGCGCGGCGAGTCGCAGCCGCCGCTCATGGGCCCTCAGCCCTCCTGGGCCGTATGGACCCTTGCGTCGCGGCCGTCCTCGGCGTAGCGGGTGGCCGTCTTGCCTTAGAGCCTGACCTGGCCGGCGCGATCACGGCGTCGCGGAGTGACTCGCCTGCGCGGCGACGTC
>NZ_JBFAMX010000175.1:0-18540 GCF_040659615.1 Nonomuraea sp. NPDC049784 | reverse complement strand
GGCCGAGCTGGCCGCCTGCGGCACCCCCATCGGCCCCGACCCCGACACCCGGCGGGCGCACGTGGCGCTGCGGCGGGCGTACCAGATGGGCACGATGTCCGAGCGCATCGACGAGCTGCTCGACGCGATCGGCCTGCCCAGCGCCCGCGCCACGCTCAACACCTCGGTCCTGCTGCCGATCAGCGACCCGTACCTGATGGAGCACGCGCTGGCGCAGGTCGCCAAGCAGTCGGGGGTCGACCAGCTCATCATCATCGGGCCGCCGGAGTCGGAGCTGCGGGCCCGCGACGTGCTGCCGGACGTGGAGATCGTCTACCGCCGCCCGCAGCCCGCGATGACCGAGGGCGCGATGCTCGGCGCCGGCATCGACCTGTGCGAGGCCGACCTGGTGGCGGTCATGGACCCGCGCGACGTGTACGGCGCGCACTACCTGTCGGACCTGCGGCGCGCCTTCCTCTTCAGCACCGCCGACATCGTGGGCAAGGCGGCCTTCTACGCCCACCTGCGCAAGCCCCAGGCCACGCTGCTCAAGCAGCCCGACGCCGAGTACACGTACGTCCCCGAGATCGTCGGCGCGACCCTCCTGGCCCGCAGGAACACGCTGCGCGAGGTGGGCTTCGCCGACCTCACCGAGGGGTGGGACGAGGTGCTCATGCGGCAGTGCCGGACGGACGGGATCAAGGTGTTCTCGGCCGACCGGTTCGGCTACGTGCGGGTGCGCGACGAGGACCGCTGGCTGCTGGGGGCGGCACAGCTGGTCGAGTACGGCTCCGCCGAGCCGCACGCGCTCATCTGAGCCAGAGCACGAGCGCGACGGCCAGCAGCACGTAACCGGAGATCGTCTGAACCCACCTCCTCCTGATCGGCTGCTCCCTCAGCAGCACAGTGCCCGTGCCCGTGGCGAACGTCGCCAGCACCAGCCACGGGCTCCACACCACGAGGAGACAGGCGCCGATGTCCCGGGCGATCATGCCCACCTCGATCACGAGCTGACGGGGGGCGAGCACGTGTCCGGGGCTGTCGGCGGTTCTGCCGGGTTCATCGGGCTTGAGGAACTGCCTCAGCGACATCATCGCCAGCAGGAGCGCCGCCAGCACCGCCGCCGACCACAAGCCGACCCAGGCGGCCTCCGCTGCTCCCGCACCCGCCCAGGCGAGCAAACCCAGGCGCGCCAGCTCGAACACCGCCTCGCCCGCCGTGAGGGCGACCGTGGTGAGCCGGGCGCCCGCCTTCATCTTCGCGACGAGGAACCCGAGCGGCAGAACCGAGAGAAACGACCCGGCCATCAGCGCGGCGGCCATGCCCACGCCGCTCCAGGTCGGTCCGGACACGTAGACGCTCAGCCCGACGCCCACGAGCAGGCACAGCAGCAGCCGCAACAGCCACTCCCGCATCCGCTGGGCCCCCGGATCGACCTTGCGCGCCATTTGGCCCCCTTCACTCTGTGCAGATTGACGATCTACCTGCGTCGCCGAGTTCCCGGCATAAGGTCGTCGCCATGACCGCCGTGGAGCTGGCCGAGGTGTTGGGGGAGCCGCCGGTGCCCGATGGGACGTGGGAGCGGGAGGCCGTCTACGTCTCCGCCGCGGCGCTGAGGCGGAAAGTCGCCGCCGAGTCGCTGGCCGAGCAGGTCGGGGAGTTGGACGGGGTGTCCGAGGTCGAGGTCCGGGGCGCCGGGTTCCTGCGGATCGTCGTCAGCGTGCCGGGGGAGCTGCTTGAGCGGGTCGAGCCGCTCGAGATCCCGGAGCCCTCGTGGCCGGACTTCCCACGGACCTGGGAGAACCCCGGGTTCGTGGTGCGATACGGGCACGCGCGGGCCTGCGCGGCGCTCCGGTGGGCGCGGGAGCTGGGGGTGCCGTCAGAAGGGTTCCGCGGGGAGCTGCTCGACGGACCCCACGACCGGTGGGTGCTGCGGGTGCTGGCCGAGCTGCCCGGGCGGATGGTCAGCAGGGAGCCGGGGTGGGAGGCGTACCTCGTGCGGCTGGCGCTGGCCTACCACGACGCGCACGAGCGCGCGCCCGCCGTCCCGGTCGGCGACGAGCCGCCGGGGCCGGTGCACACGGCGCGGGTGCGGCTGGCGGAGGCCGTACGGGGTGTGCTGCCCGGGCCGGAACGACTGTGACGGGATTGCAAAATATCCGGCCAAACGGCGAAAAATCGTAAAAATATCCCTTTCGGGGCTTGATCGTGTCTCGATACGTGGTCAGTGGGTCATGGCTCACTTGCTGTTCCGATAGCCTCGATCGGGTGAGCCGATTCGTCCATCCCGCCGGGGACCGGCATGCAGAAATGCTGCCCCACGAGCGCCCGCCGGTGGCGCCCGCCGACCTCAACCGGATCAACCCCGCGATCTGGCCCCGAACGTCGACCCGGACCGATGGCGCGCTCACTATCGGCGGCGTGGACGTGCGCGATCTGGCCCGTGAGCACGGCACGCCGCTCTACGTTCTCGACGAGGCCGACGTGCGCTCGCGCATGCGCGACTACGCCACGGCCTTCGCGGGCTCCGAGGTCCACTACGCCGGCAAGGCGTTCCTGTGCAAGGAGATCGTCCGCTGGCTCCACGACGAGGGCCTCGGGCTCGACGTGGCCAGCAGCGGCGAGCTGGCGGTCGCGCTCAGCGTCGGATTCCCGCCCGAGCGCATCACGATGCACGGCAACAACAAGTCCCTCGCCGAGCTGACCAGAGCTCTCGAGGCCGGGGTCGGGCACATCGTGGCCGACTCGTACGAGGAGATCGCCAGGCTCGGCTACCTCGCCGAGCAGCTGGGCAAGCGGCCCAAGGTGATGATCCGGGTGACCACCGGGGTCGAGGCGCACACGCACGAGTTCATCGCGACGGCGCACGACGACCAGAAGTTCGGGCTGTCACTCAACACCGGGGCCGCCGCCGAGGCCGTGCGCCGCGTGCTCGCCCTTCCGCAGCTCGAGCTGGTCGGGCTGCACTCGCACATCGGGTCCCAGATCGTCGACACGGCCGGGTTCGAGGTGGCGGCCAGGCGCCTGACGGCGCTGCTCGTGCAGATCAAGGAGGAGCACGGCGTCGTGCTCCCCGAGCTCGACCTCGGCGGCGGCTACGGCATCGCCTACGTCGAGGGCGACGAGGCGCCCGACATCAAGGAGCTGGCCGACGGCCTGCGCGAGATCGTCACCAAGGTGTGCAGGGACGCCGGTCTGCCCGTGCCCAGGCTGACCGTGGAGCCGGGGCGCACCGTCGTCGGGCCCGGGGGCATCACCCTGTACGAGGCCGGCACCATCAAGGACGTCGAGGGCCTGCGCACGTACGTGAGCGTCGACGGCGGCATGAGCGACAACGTCCGCACCGCCCTCTACGGCGCCGAATACACCGCCGTGCTCGCCAGCCGCGAGAGCACGGCCGAGCCCATGCTCAGCCGCCTGGTCGGCAAGCACTGCGAGAGCGGCGACATCATCGTCCGCGATCTTCACCTGCCCGCCGACCTCGCGCCGGGCGACCTGATCGCGGTGGCCGCGACGGGGGCCTACTGCCGCTCGCTGGCCAGCAACTACAACTACCTGCTCAAGCCCGCCGTGGTCGCCGTCTCCGGCGGCGAGTCGCGGGTGATCGTGCGGGGCGAGACCGAGGACGACCTCTTGAGGGGGCAGCTGTGAAACCGCTGAAAGTGGCTCTTCTGGGCTGCGGCGTCGTCGGCTCGCAGGTCATCAGGCTCATGCACGAGCAGGCCGAAGACCTCACCGCGCGCATCGGAGCCCCGCTGGAGCTGGCCGGGGTCGCGGTGCGCCGGCTCGGCCGCAAGCGCGACGTGGACGTGGATCCCGAGCTGCTCACCACCGACGCCGAGGCGCTGGTCACGCGCGACGACGTCGACATCGTGATCGAGGTCATCGGCGGCATCGAGCCCGCCCGCACGCTGATCGTCTCCGCCCTGTCCAGGGGCAAGTCGGTGGTCACGGCCAACAAGGCGCTCCTGGCCGAGGACGGCGCCACCCTGCACGAGGCCGCCAGGAAGGGCAACGGCGACCTCTACTTCGAGGCCAGCGTGGCCGGTGCCATCCCGCTGCTGCGCCCCCTGCGCGAGTCGCTGGCCGGCGACCACGTCAAGCGCGTGCTCGGCATCGTGAACGGCACCACCAACTACATCCTCGACAAGATGGACACCACGGGCGCCTCCTTCACCGACGCCCTGGAGGAGGCCCAGACCCTGGGCTATGCCGAGGCCGACCCGACGGCCGACGTCGAGGGCTTCGACGCCGCCGCCAAGGCCGCCATCCTGGCCGGGCTCGCCTTCCACAGCCGCGTCACGGCCGCCGACGTGCACCGCGAGGGCATCACCGAGATCACCGCCACCGACGTGGCCTCGGCCAAGGCCATGGGCTACGTCATCAAGCTGCTGGCCATCTGCGCCCGCTCCGACGACGGACGCTCGTTCGGGGTGCGGGTGCACCCGGCGATGATTCCGCGGACGCATCCGCTGGCGGGGGTGCGGGAGGCGTACAACGCGGTCTTCGTGGAGGCGGAGTCGGCGGGGCAGCTCATGTTCTACGGCAAGGGGGCCGGCGGCGCGCCCACCGCCTCGGCGGTCCTCGGCGACCTCGTGGCCGTCGCCCGCAACCGCCTGGCGGGCACGAGAGGGCCGGAGGAGTCCACGTACGCGGAGCTGTCGGCCCACCCCATGGGCGACACGGTCACGCGCTGCCACGTGGCTCTCGACGTGGCCGACAAGCCGGGCGTGCTGGCGCGGGTGGCCGAGCTGTTCGCCAAGCACGACGTGTCGATCCAGACCGTGCGCCAGGAGGGGCACGGGGACGACGCCCAGCTCGTCATCGTCACCCACCGCGCCACCGACGCGGCGCTGTCGGCGACCATGGAGGGGCTGCGGGAGCTGGACATCGTACGCGCCGTGGCCAGCGTGATGCGCGTCGAGGGCGACGACTAGCCGTCGGGGAAGGCCAGGCCGCGGACCTTGCGGACGGCTCTCTTGAGCACCGTGCGGTTCTGGGCGCGGGCGAGGCGGACCGCCTCCCTGCGCCAGGCCTCGGCCTTCTCGCGCCAGCGAGCCGCGTCCCTGCCGTGCTTGCCCGCCTCCCGCCGCAACTGCGCCATCTCCGCCCGTAGTGCGGCCACGCGCTTGCGATAGAGGGCGATCTCCTTGTCGTGCTCGGCCGTGAGCTTGGCGACCTCCGAGACCGGCCTCTTACGCGGTGGATAGACCGCGGGGCGGCGCTGGAACCCCCAGCTCTCCCCGTCCAGCCATTCCAGGCCGAAAAGGGCGTCGAGGAGGTCGTCCCAGTCGTCGTCCGGGGCGGCCACCAGCGCGGCTCGGGACTGGGCCGCCGTACGGTCCAGCCGGGCGGCCGTGACGCCCTCCGCCGTCTCTTCCAGGGCCACGCAGAGGGCGCCCAGGTCGTGCTCCTCCATGTGAGCCACCAGGCGTTCCACCGTGTCCTTCGAGGGGACCCAGCCGGGCGGGACCGAGAGCTGGAACGGGGGCGTCCCCTCGAGCGGCCCGGTCAGGTGGACGCGGGGGTCGTGGGCGAAGTTCGCGTGGATGAGGCGGAGGTCGAGGTACGGGTCGGTGAGCGGGGAGCGGCGTTCGGCGGTCAACGCGTCCCAGGGGCCGGGGACGGTGACCCTGATGTCCGGGATCGAGCCGGCCAGCAGGGCGTCGACCGTCGCACGGACGTCCTCGTACGAGCCGGCCTGCACCGTCGCGTCCACGTACGGCACCAGCCACTGGCGGCCGGGGTCGGTGCGGAGGTAGCGGCGGTAGGGGACCCGGTCGGCGACGTACGGGTCGTTGTAGCGCTTCAGCGCCGCGAAGTCGCGCATCGCCGTCGGGAGCCCGATGTGCCACGTACGGGACTCCGGGTCCGGCACGAACACCGCGCCCGCCTGGGTGAGGCGGTAGCCCAGCTCCGTGTCCTCGGCCAGGACCAGGGACGTGTCCATGCCTCCGATCGAGCGCAGCAGCGCGGCGGGGTACGACACCGTGGCGCCCACGTGGACGCGGGTGGCCAGCGAACTGGAGGCGGTGCGCAGGCCGTCGTGCTCGCGGATGATCTGCTCGGCCCAGTCGTGGCGGTGCGGCGCGAGGGGGAAGAGGTCGCCCTCCACGCCCGTCTCCAGCGACTGGCGTACCTGCTCCTGCGTCGGGAGCTCGATGGCGGCGGTGAAGTCGATCCAGCCCAGCGCCACCACGTATGGGGCCAGGTGGTGCCAGCGGAGCTGGGCCTCCACGTGCTGCCTGTGCGGGACCATGTCGGCGTCCAGGACGAACACGACCTCGCCGGTCGCGCCGTCCAGGCCCGCCTGCACGGCCCAGGCCCGGCCCCAACCGCCGGGCGGGCTGGAAATGAGCTTGGTCCTGGCCGGGACGATCTCCGGGAGGCAGAGCGGGGTCGTGCTGCCGTCGTCCACGACGATGACGTCCAGGAGGTGCTCGGGGTAGCTCTGGGCGGAGAGCGCGGCCAGCGTGAGGTCCAGGGTCTCCTGGCGGTCGTGGGCCGGGATGACGACCGTGACGCTGAGCGTGGGCTCCCATTCGCCCAGGGCTGGCGGGGTGAGGACACCGAAGTCGTTGCGCCGGATGCGCGGAATGCCTGTCATGGGGTCCCGTCCATGGCCATGAGGGCGTTCGGGCGGAAGCCGCGCCACTGCTGCCTGTTGCGCTGCAGGAACGTCCCGATCGGCTCCTGCCACGTGTGGTTGGCCGCCGGGCCTCTGCGCAGGATGTAGCCCAGCCCGTGGGTGCGGTAGATCTGCCCGCCCGCCGCCTGCAGGGCCTCCTGGAACTGGGTGTCCACCGAGCGCCGCAACGGCCGGAACCCGCCCACCGCCTGGAACGCCGACCGCTCCACCAGGATCGTCCCTCCGGCGACGAAGCTGGTGATCTGCTCGGTCACTTGCTTGCGGTGCACGGTGACGTCGATGGACGACAGGTACACGAACTCCGGCACCGTGCCGACCACCTGGGCCCCCGAGTACGAATGCGCCAGCAGCAGGTCGGACAGGAAGTCGGGGCCGTACCAGTCGTCGTCGTCCATCTTCAGCAGGAACGACCCCGAGGCCCGCGCGGCCGCTTCGTTCAGCACCTCGCCGAACACGGCCTGGCGGTCGGCCTCGAGCACGGTCAGCGGGCCCTCGAACGCCGCGATCGCCTTCGCCACGTCCGGGTGGCCCTTGGGGACGCCGTGCAGGGCGAGGATCACCTCGAGCTGCGCGCCGCGCTGGCGGGCGATCTGGTCGAGCGCGAACGACACCATGTCGGTGCGACGGGTCGCCAGCAGGACCGAGGTGAGCGGGGGAGCGGGTGCGGGGGCGCCGAGCTGCTCCCATCGTGCGGCGACGCCGTGGGTACGGAGTGCGGCGCGGCGCAGCCGGATGCTGTGCTCCTCGCGCCGCAGATCATCCGAAATATCCGGACAAAGCTCGATGAGCCTGATTATTTCGTCACCCAGTGCGCCGGCCCATCGCGGCACCGCCTCCGCGCGCAGCGGCACCCCGGCTGCGGCCAGCCCGGCCAGCACCCGTACGGCGGCCAGCGGACCGCTGTGCGCGTGCCGCCAGTCCACCTCGACGCCGCGGATCTGCCGCAACCTGGCCACGTCCGCGTCGGTGACCCCGCCGGACTCGGCGAACGACGTCACGACCTTCCCGTCCAGCACCACCGACCATCGCCCGTCCCGCTCGGCCAGCGACGCCATGCCCCGCGAGGGGGTGGTGACGAAGCCCTGGGGGTTCACGAGTCGTTCGTCCACGGGCGGGATCATGGAGGGCTCGCCCAGCACGTCGGGGTCGGCCAGCGGCGAGTCCGCCATCCCGGGCCGCCCGAGGCGCTCCCAGCTCACGGCCCGCAGTGTCGGACGCTCGATGGGCGTCTCGTCCCCGGCCCACTCGACGACCTCCGCCTCTTCGCCGGTCCCCGCGCCGCTGTGGGCGGCGTTGCGCCGCCCCGCTTCGCCGGTCCCCGCGTCGCTGTGGGTGCCCGCCGCGCGCCCCGCGCCGTTGCCTTGCACCGTGCCTCCGGCGCCGTCGGGTCGCGCCGCGCCTTCCGCGCTGTCGGCTCGCGTCGCGCCTCCGGCGTCGTTGGTGCGCGCCGGGTCGGGCGCCTCGTCGCTCCACGCGAGGGCGCCCTCGCCTGCGGCTCCCTCACCACGCTCGCCACCGGCTCCTGCTGTGGCGCTCGCGTTTAGGGGCCGTGTGGCAGTGCTCGCGTGAGGTCGTGTGGCGGTGCCCGCGTCTTGGGGCCGCGCGGCGGAATCGGCGTCCTGGGACCGTGTGGGGCCGTCGGTCGGTGCGGGGCCGCCCGTGTCGCCGGCCCAGGCGTGGGCGACCTCGCCGGTGGGCGCGTGGTCGGGGTCGAACGCGCGCGGGTGCCCGAGCGTCCGGAGCACCACGTCGCTGCCCGGCGCGCCCACCCGCTCGGGCACCGGCCCCGTGACCTCGGCGGGCGTCGCGTTCGGGTCGCCTGGGCGCCAGTCCGCCGCCCCGACGCCCGCGATCGCCGCCGCGGGGGCTGCGATGACGTCGAGACGGTGTCCCGCGAACGCCCGCGCCGTCGCCGTGACGGTACGGCCCGCCGGCGTGGGCGCGGAGAAACGGGCATCGACCACCCAGACCCGGTTCCTGGGCTGGTACACCCGCAAGTCCGTCAAAGACCGCCACCGGTGCGCGGGCGTCGGCGTGGGAACCGGCGCGGGATGCGAGGCGGGCGTGTCCAGCACGGCCACCACCACCCGTTCGGCCTGCGGCAACAGCTTGTGCAGCGTCGCGATCCTGCGCAGGTCGGCCGGCGTCCTGGCCACCACGAGAACCTCGCTCACCTGCTCGGGCTCGGCGGCCGGCTCCAGCAGGTGCCGGTCGAGGTCCACGACCTCCCGCGTCCGATCGGAGGACCCCTTGGACCTGGCGGCGGCGTCGTAGATCGGGGCGACGTCGTCGATTCCGGCGAAGAAGACGCGCGCCCCGCGTAGCTCCGCCAGCAACTCCCGGATCATCCGGCGCTCCGCAGGTGCCTGATCAGCGAGCTCAACCCGCCACGGCCCTCCTGGTCATCGGCGGGCGGCGCGGCGGACAGCCGCTCGACCTCGGCCGCGAGCCGCTCCACCTCGGCGCGCAACTCCTTGACCTCCCTCAGCCGCTCCCCGGCCAGCGCCCGCCACTTCGCGGGATCCCCGGCCAGCGGCTCGGCCTCCTCCGCCACCGCGAAGGCGTATTCGGCCCCGCTGACCCACTCGGACCCGAACATCTCGTCCACCAGGTCATCGGCCCGGCCATCCAACAGGGAGGCGCGGGCGAACGCCGCCGTGCGCTCCAGGCGGGCGGCCACGACCCCGGACGCGCCCTCCGACAGGGCGACGCTGACGAGGCCGAGCAGGTCGCGGTCCGCGTGACGTACCAGCCTGGAAAGCGTGTCGGCGCCCAGCACCCAGCCGGTGGGCACGCTGAGTAGGAAGGGGGCGGGTGCGGGGGAGACGGGTACGCTCTGCGCGAACGACACCCGGGGCTCGTGAGCGTAGAGGTTGTGGAGCAGGCGCAGGTCGAGGAAGGGGTCGTCGAGGTTGGAGCGGCGTTCATCGGTCAGCTTGTCCCAGGAGCCGACGAGCGTCACGGCGGCGTCGGTGAGGGTGCCCGCGAGCGCCGAGTCCACGGTCGCCCGCGTCTCCTCGTAGGTGGTCGCGGTCACGACGACCCGCACGTACGGCACGCGCCAGTGACGCCTGGGATGGTTGCGCAGCCAGCGCAAGTCGGGGATGAGGTCGCCGAGGTAGGACCAGTTGTGCCGGTGCACCTCCTTCTCGCGCAGCATCACGGTGGAGGGCCCGACATGCCACGCCCTGGCCTCCGCGTCGGGGATGAACACCGCTCCCGTCTGCGCCAGCCGGTAGCCGAGCTCGGTGTCCTCGGCCATGTTCAGGGACGTGTCCACGCCGCCCGCCGCGCGGAGCAGATCTGCCCGTACGGACGTGGACGCGCCCGTGTGCAGCAGGTACGCGCTCGTCCCCGCGTCCTTGAGCCGCCTGGAGGACTCCAGGGTCTTCCTCGTGTACTCGGTCTGGACGCCCTCTTCGCCCGGCGCCTCCACGAACCGGATGTCCCCGATCACCACCGCGTAGTCGACCAGGTGATGCCAGCGCATGTGCGCCTCGATGTGGTCGTCCGCGAGGAGCATGTCGGAGTCGAGCCAGTGGATCACGTCCCCGGTGGCCGCGAGCTGCCCCGCCTGCCTGGCCGCGCCGCGCCCCCACCCGCCGGCCACCCGTACGACCCGAGCGCCCGGCACGTCGAGCGGCGGCTCGCTCCCGTCGTCCGCGACCACCACTTCCATCAGCTCGGCCGGGTACGTCTGCCGCGCGAGCGCCGGAACCGTACGCTCCAGCGCCTCCGCGCAGTTGTAAGCCGGGATGACCACCGAGACCCGCAGCGAGGGCTCCCACGCCCCGACCGCGGGCGGCCGCAGCACCCCGTAGTCGTTGTGCCTGACCCGCGTCATACGGAGTCCTTGGCCAGCGCGCGGACCTCCTCGCGCAGCTCCTCCACCTCTCGTGCCCGGGCCATGGCGTTCACCCGGTCCTCCCCGAGCGAGGCCAGGATCGCGCCCAGGTCGTCGGCCCGCCGCGCGGCCGAGTCCTCGACGGCCTGCACCAGCAGGTCCAGCCGGGTCTCGATGTTCTTGAGCGCGGTGGTGGTCCGTGCCAGCTCCGCCTCGTACTTCTTGATCCGCAGGTCGATCCGGTGCGCCTTGCCGTCGAGGCGGCGCACGGTGAGCACGAGGAACGCGAGGGCCGCCAGCGTGACCAGGAAGGCCACCGTGGCCGCGGCCGCGCCGAAAGTGATCAGGCCGGCGAGTACGAGCAGCGCGAGAACGCCGATGGTCAGAGCTGCAAGGATTGCGGCGGTCGCTGCCAGTCGGCGGGGCGAGAGCATCCGCGCATACCTTTCGTAGTTCAACGCTTATCGGACATCAGAGGCGTCAGAGACATCTCGGGATTATTGACACCTTAATAAACACCGCTCCCTACCGTGCCACAGGTTCCTGGAGGAAAACTGAGAATCACGTCGTCTTCACCTGCGGCGTAGGGGCTTCCGAATGTGGCGGCAGGGTCTGCCAGTCAGTAAAACCGGCGTAAGGTAGGCGCCGACCGAGTCTCAAGGAGGCCCATGTCCATCACCCCTTGCGGCTTCGCGCGTACGCCGGAGAAGGGGCTGGCCCGGCTGCACTGGGCGGATGGCGGCTGGGCGGTCGAGGGTCAGGCGCCCGATGTGCCCGCGCTGCGCCCGCTGCGCGGGCTGGAGATCGAGTGGCCCGCCGCCGAGGTGCCCCTGGACGGCTTGCTGCGCCTGGCCGCGGCCGGCATCCCGCTGACCGCCGACCGGGCGGCGCCCTGGGTGCCCGGCGACCTCGCCTCGCTGCTCACCGACCGCGACTGGCTCGGCCACGCGGCCGACGGCAGCGCGCGTTCGCTGGCCGACCTGCGGAGGGAGGAGCACAGCGTGCGCCTGCGCCGCCTGGCGCACCCCGTCTCCCAGCCCAAGATCAGCATCGTCATGTCAAGCAAGCGGTCAAAGCTGGTGGGGGCGGCGCTGGCCCAGATGGAGCCGCAGCGGGACGTCGAGGTCGAGGTGCTGCTCGGACTGCATGGGGTGGGGTTCGAAGAGGTACGAGAGTCGGTCGAGGCCTGTTCGCTGCCTGTGAAATGGGTCGAGGCGCCCGAGTCCGTGCCGTTCGGCGAGGTGCTCAACCGGGTGGCGGCGCTCGCGAGCGGCGACTACCTGGCGAAGTGGGATGACGACGACTGGTACGGGCCACGCCACCTGGGCGATCTGTTCATGGCGCTGTCGTACTCCGGGGCCGATGTGGTGGGGACGACCGCGGAGTTCTTCTATCTGGAGCCGTTACGGGCGACGGTGCGGCGGATGACGTTCGCCAGCGGGGCGGCCTATCCGAGCGAGGTGTGGGCCGACCACGTGGCCGGGGGGACGATCTTGGTATCCCGGGAGAAATTCTGGGAAATCGGCGGATTTCCTTGGTTGCCGCGGGGTGTCGATCTTGAATTCCTGAAACTGGCGCAAAAGGCCGGCGCGCGCGTCTACCGTACTCACGGGCTGGGCTACGTCCTGCGCAGAGGGCTCAGCGACGAGCACACCTGGCAGCTGCCGCTGGCCCACTTCCTCAAGGTGGCCGTCAACCAGTGGCGCGGCTTCCACCCGAGCCTGCTGATGGAAGCAGCATGACGAGTGTCGCCGGCTCGCTGAAGGTACGCGGCAACGACTACCGGGTCCTCGAGCCCCTCCTTGATGACTTCACCCCTGAGCTCAAAGTCAGCGTCGTCATCCCGGCCTACGGCGGACAGGACAAGCTCGACCTGGTGCTGGCCGGGCTGGCCAGGCAGACGTACCCGGCGGAGCTGACCGAGGTCATCGTCGTCGACAACGGCAGCACACCCCCGCTGCGGCTGCCCGCCGTCCGCCCCAAGCGCACGCGCCTGATCGTCTGCACAGAGCCAGGCCGTGCCAATGCCCGCAACGCGGGCCTGGCACATGCGATGGGTGACGTGATCCACTGGCTCGACTCCGACGTGGTGCTTACCCCGGGCGCGATCGAGGCCCACATGCGCTGGCACCACGCCGCCCCCTACCTCGTCGTGACCGGCTACATCCGATTCACAGACGCGGAGCTGCCCGCCGAGCTCCCCGGCGACCTGGAAAAGCACTTCGAGCCCGCCGAGCCGCACGCCTGGATCGTCGACCTGGTCGAGCGCACCAACGGCCTCACCGACAACCCCCAGCGCCCGTTCAGCCTCCATGTCGGAGGCGCGACCTCGGTCAACGCCAGGCTCGTCGAGGCGGCGGGCCCGATGGACGACGAGCTGATCCTGGGCCAGGACACCGAGATGGGATACCGGCTCAGCCAGGCGGGCGCGGTCTTCGTGCCGGAGCCGGCGGCGCGCGCGTACCACCTCGGGCCCACGATGCGGATGCGCGACAAGCAGCCGATCGACCGGGTGAGCCACGCGTTCGTGGCCGATCGCATCCCGTCCTACCGCTGGCTGCGCGGGCATCCCGGGCGGCAGTGGAAGGTCCCGTACGTCACCGTGGTCGTGGACGGCACGGCAGGATACGACGCGGTGCGCGCCACGGTGGACGCGCTGCTCGCCGGCACCGTTCCCGACATCTTCGTGCTTCTCCTCGGCCCCTGGGACACCCTCGAGCGCGACCGCCGCGCGCCGCTGAAGGACCCTGACCTCGAGCTGGTGCTGGTCCACGGCCACTACCGGCACGAGGGCCGGGTACGCCTGTATCCCACGGAGTCCGTCGACCCGGCCGTGCCCTTCGTGCTGCGCCTGCCGCCCGGCTGGATCCCTGGCGAGGACTCGCTCGCCCGCCTGCTCGACCTGGCCCGCGACGAGGGCCTGGGCCTGGTCAACGTGCTGCTCCGCGAGTCGTCCCGGGGCGTCGTGGCGGCACGCCTGGAACGCACGTCCGCCTTCGCCAGGGCCCACCTCGTGGCGGCTCCGGGGGAGGACTTCGACGATGTGGTGGACGCGGTGTCGGGCGTCTCCTGGGTGGAGGGCGAGACCTACGGGTTCACCACCGAGGCCGCGCCCCTGCTCGGGCGGCGAGGGGCGTACCGGGCCAGGGTGGAGGCGCAGGCCGAGGCGGCCCGGCTGGCCAAGGAGGCCGAGCGGCTGCGGGCGCAGGTGGCCAAGTGGCGGGATGAGGCGGGGCGCTGGCGCAAGTCGGCGGTGGAGCTCCGGCGCGAGGTCGGCACGTTGCGCCGGCAGCTGGCTGCCGCCAACCGGGCCCAGCAGGGCCTCCGGGCCCTGGTGTCGACGACGATGAAACGCGCCTTGCGTAAGCGGTTGCGCGGCTGATCGGCGGCGCCGCCCGTCTCGCTGCGCCACCGCGCTATGTGCGGCGTGCCTTCTCGCGTGGCGGCGCGCATGCCACGCGTGCGACGCTGACGCACGTCTGTGCGACGGTGCGTAATTTGTGCGCCCCGCGTGATTTGTCCGCCCTGCGCGGCGGTCCGCCCCTTCGTGATGGCGCGCGCTTTGTGTGGTGGTGCGCCCTTGAGCGGCGCGGCGAACCTCTCGCGGCGATGCGGATTCGGGGGGCCGACTGTGCCCGGAAGCGTCAGTTGGGGCGGAGGGCGGACTTCAGGCGGCGCAGCAGTGTGTTCTCCGCCGGCGCCGCGGAAACCGTCACCGGGGCCGGGGCAGGGGTCGCGGCGGGGGCCGGGATGGTCACCGGGCCGGGCTGAGCGGGAGCGGGCCAGAAGCGGTCGGGGGCCTCGTGGCGTACCCCGTGGGTGGTGGCGATGATGTCGTCCAGGTCAGCCCCGGGGCCGGCGAGGAGGGCGGCGCGGCCGAGGGCCGAGGTGCGCTCCAGGCGGGCCGTGCGCCCGTCGGGCAGGTCGACGATCAGCACTCCCGCGAGATCCTTCTGCACCGACTCGATCATGCGCTCCAGCGTCGCCCGGTGCAGCGGCACGTCCACAGGCCCGCGGTAGCGGAACGGCGTGGGCGCGGGCGTCGGGGCGGCCTCGTCGATCAGGCGGATGCGTTCGTCGTGCGCGAACAGGTCACGCGTCAGCCGCATCTCGAAGGACGGATCCGACAGGACGGAGCGGCGCGAGGAGCTCAGCCGCGACCACGGGGCCACCAGCGTCACCACCACGTCCTGCAGCTTGCCGTCCAGCGCCGCCGCCACGGCCTGCCGCACCCTCGACTCCGAGGTGTCCGTGACATCGAGCACAATCTCCACGTACGGCACCAGCCACCGCCGCCCCCGGTCCTTGCGCAGATCCCTGCGCAGCGGGATCCGGTGCGCCAGGTACGGCTCCACAGCCCGCACGGCGCGCTCCCTGTCGCGGTGCTGCGCGGGCAGCCCGAGGTGTACGGCCTGCGCGTCCATGTCCGGAATGAACACCACGCCGTGCATGGCCAGCCGGTAGGAGAACTCGGTGTCCTCCCCGCGCACCACGGCCGGGTCGAGACCGCCGACGGCGTGGAAGACCTCCCTGGGAAGGGCGAAAGTCGGCCCCGTGCACACGTGATACGGATTGCGGCTCTTACGCAGCCCGTCGGTCTTGGCGATCGTCGCCTCGGTGGAGCTCGACACGGCCGCGGCCAGGTCGAACAGCTCTCCCAGGTGTGCCGCCTGGTAGACCTGCCGCGGCGTGACCGGCGGCGAGTCCACGAACTTCTTCATCCCGATCGTGACCAGGTAGTCCGTCACGTGGTGCCATCGGGCCAGGGCCTCGATGTGCTCGCGGCAGGCCACCATGTCGGCGTCGAGCCGCTGGATGATCTCGCCGTCGGCGGCCTTGGCGCCGGTGTTGACGGCGTTGGAGATCCCCCAGCCGTCGCGCACCCGTACGACGCGGGTGTTGAACGGGCGGATCTCGGGCAGCCGGATGGGCGGCTCACTGCCGTCGTCGACGACGAGGACTTCCATGAGATGGTCCGGGTACGTCTGCGTCGCCAGCGCCGCCAACGTCAGGTCGAGCTTGCCTTGCCCGCCGTGAGCCGGTATCACCACGCTCACGGAAAGGGCAGGTGACCAGGCGCCGAGCTCCGGCGCCGCTATCGGTGAATAGTCGTTCTGCCTCAAAGCAGGACGCGCGTCCATGGTGGTGACCCCCTGCCGAGACCTTATCGGGAGATGCTGAGAATTTCCTGAATAGTGCCCCTGTCCAATGGATGTGTCCGGCCCGTGGACACGGCTCCGCGCCGGTCTTCCACACCCCGTACACTCGGTGCCGAACACCGCAGGTAGGGAGCCATCATGAGCAGGTCGTGGCGTGGCCTCATCGAGGAATACCGTGAGCGTCTTCCTGTCACCACGAAGACGCCTGTCATCACGTTGCTCGAAGGCGGCACGCCGCTGGTGCCCGCGCACCGCGTGTCCGCCCTGACGGGGTGCGACGTCTACCTGAAGGTCGAGGGCGCCAACCCGACGGGCAGCTTCAAAGACCGCGGCATGACCATGGCCATCAGCAAAGCGGTCGAGGAGGGGGCCAAGGCGGTCATCTGCGCCTCCACGGGCAACACCTCGGCCTCGGCCGCGGCCTACGCCGTTCGCGCCGGGCTGACCTGCGCCGTGCTGGTGCCGCGGGGGAAGATCGCCATGGGCAAGCTCGCCCAGGCGCTCGTCCACGGGGCCACGCTGCTGCAGGTCGAGGGGTCGTTCGACGACTGCCTGGAGATGACCCGCAAGCTGTCGTCCAGCTACCCGATCGCCCTGGTCAACTCGGTCAACCCGTTCCGGCTTCAAGGACAGAAGACGGCCGCGTTCGAGATCGTCGACACCCTGGGTGACGCGCCCGACATCCACTGCATCCCGGTGGGCAACGCGGGCAACATCTCGGCGTACTGGATGGGCTACCAGGAATACGCCGCCGACGGGGTGGCGACGAAGCGGCCGCGCATGTTCGGCTTCCAGGCAAGCGGCGCGGCGCCCATCGTGCGCGGCGCGCCCGTCGCCCATCCGCACACGATCGCCACCGCCATCCGCATCGGCAATCCGGCCTCCTGGTCGCTGGCCACCGCGGCCCGCGACGAGTCGGGCGGCGTCATCCAGGCGGTGACCGACAGGCAGATCGCGGCGGCGTACAAACTGCTGGCGCAGGAAGAGGGAGTCTTCGTCGAGCTGGCCTCCGCGGCCAGCGTCGCCGGGCTCCTGCAGGCCCACGCGCAGGGGCTCGTCGACCCGGGCCAGCGCATCGTCTGCACGGTCACGGGCAACGGGCTGAAGGACCCCGACTGGGCGATCTCCGGCGCGCCCGCGCCCGTCGTCATCCCCATCGACGTCCACGCCGCCGCGGCGGCGCTCAACCTCGCCTGACGGCGAGCACCGGGGAGGCAAAGTTGAGGAGGACCGTTCAGGTTCGCGTGCCCGCGACCTCGGCGAACCTCGGGCCAGGTTTCGACGTGCTCGGGCTGGCGCTGAGCCTGTACGACGACGTCGAGGCCACGCTCACCGACGAGCACGGGACACGCGTGATCGTGGAGGGCGAGGGCGCCGGGGAGGTCGATCTCGGGGAAGGGCACCTCGTCGTCAAGGCGATGCGGGCGGCGTTCGACCGCATGGGGGTCGGCCAGCCCGACGGGATACGCCTGCGCTGCCATAACAGGATCCCGCACGCGCGCGGGCTTGGATCCTCGTCGGCGGCGATCTGCGCGGGCATCCTGGCCGCCCGCGGTTTGGCTGAGAGCGAACAATTTTCGGACGGCGAGGTTTTCGCGCTGGCCACCGAGATGGAGGGCCATCCGGACAACGTCGCCCCCTGCCTGGCAGGCGGGCTGACGGTGGCCTGGTCCGACCACACGGGGGCGCCGCATATGGTGAAAGTGGTCCCCGATGAGCGCATCCGCCCAGTCGTGGCCGTGCCATCGACGCGGCTGGCCACGGAGACCGCACGGGGACTACTGCCGAAGGACGTGCCCCACAAGGACGCATCGTTCAACGCCGGGCGGGCCGCGCTGCTGATCGCAGCGTTGACCCAGTGCCCGGAGCCAGGGCTTCTGCTCGCCGCCACCGAAGATCGACTCCATCAGAACTATCGCGCGCCTGCCATGCAGGACACCGCGAATCTGGTAGAACGTCTCCGTGCTGTGGGCGTGGCCGCGGTCGTTTCGGGAGCGGGTCCCACGGTTCTTGCGTTTTCGACATCGGATACGCAGGATTTGATCGCGCCAGAAGTGGGTAATGACTGGCACATCCAGCTAATGGACGTCGACCCATGTGGTGCGAACGTTCAGGTCCCCGAGACACGCTGATGCCTCTTTAGACCTTCAGGGAATAGCCGTGTGCGCTGGTGATGTTAGGCTGGTAGCCGCACCAGATGCCCCCTTGGTGGGTGCGTGCTTGTCAGCCACACATCGCTGCATCATGCTTCACGTCGCGAGGCGTGGGCAGCGCGGCTGTCTCCCCGGAATCCGTCGCCTCCGGTTGGCCCACACCCGGTTGGCTCGAAACGAGGCGGCGACGACGGGGACCTGCGCGTTCGAGACACATCGACATCTGGTTGGCGACAGCAATCTGAGGGGTGTCAGCCACGCGCCACGGCCCTGTGGCGGCTTGGACGAGCCCCTCCCCAAGAGTGGCGGCCGTCCAAAGCGACAGCCGAAGATCGCAGAGTGCACCCCGACCCGGTCTGTCCCGCCGGATCGCAAGCACCTCCGGGACGCCCGGCAGAACGAAACCGGCGCCCGACCCCTGGGAAGGACCTTTTAGTTGAGCGACACCACCGAACTCCTCTCCGACGCATCAGGCGCTGAGCCGGCGTCCGGCGACACCCCCACCCGCGCACCGGCGAAGACCACCCGTGCGCGTCGCTCCGGCACCGGCCTGTCCGCCAAGGTGCTGCCCGAGCTGCAGAAGATGGCAGCGGAGCTGGGCATCAGCGGGACCGGGCGCATGCGGAAGAGCCAGCTCATCGCGGCCATCCAGGAGAAGCAGGGTGGCGGTTCCGGCGAAGGCGCACCGGCCCCCGCTCCGGCGGCCGAGGCTCCTGCCGCGGCGGACGCGGCGCCTGCCGCCGAGCGGCCCACCCG
>NZ_JBFAMX010000174.1:0-18735 GCF_040659615.1 Nonomuraea sp. NPDC049784 | reverse complement strand
GGTGGAACGGCCGCCCTCTGCAGCGCAAACGCACCAGTCACCTGGCCCGACTCGAACCAGCCCTGACCGCCTGAAATGAGTTAACCAGCAGGGTCGTACAGGGCGCGCCCGCGTGCGCGTGGGCGGTGTCTGAAAAGTTTCCAAAACCCGGCTCCCTTCCAGGGGAGCGAGCACGAACCACCCCCGCGCAGGGGGACCCGTCGGGTCCGAACCCCTCCGCCTCAAGCCTGTCAGATAACGCGCCCGGCAACCCACGTCGTCCAGATCCATCATGAGATTCTTCATCGCCTGGAGCACCAAGCTCGCGGTCGGGTGAGCGGTGGCGCCTAGCACACGGACGTGCCGGGTGGCGTGCTCGATGACGGCCAGGATGTACTGACGCTGTCCATTGAGCGTGAAGGTCTCGATGTAGTCGCAGGCCAAAATAGCGTCGGCTTGCGAACGCAGGAAGTCGGCCCACGTGCTGGACGCCCGCTCGGGAGCCGGATCAAGCCCTTCCTGCTTGAGGATCTCCCAGACCGTGGACGGAGCCACCGTGATGCCCAGCATGACCAACTCGCCGTGTGCACCCGCCTATATCCCCAGGACGGGTTCTCCCGACCAGACGCAGAATGAGAACGCGGACAGAGCGGACGGTTGGCGGGCGCCCGCGCCGTTTCGGTCGGCAGGCACGGGCGTGACGCTGTTTCATCAGATCGCGGTGCCAGCGCAGGATGGTGTCCGGACGGACCAGGAGATGCAGCCGGCGTAGGACCTCGCGGGGCAGCGACGTCAGAAGGGCGCGAGAAAGGCCCGGTCTTCGGGGGCGAACCTCGCCCTGGTGCCGGCGCCGAGTTGCCGTTCAAGGACGGTGATCTGGTGACGCAGGGCGAGAATCTCGACATCCTTGTCACGATCTCCCAACGACAGCAACCGCAGCGCCGCGAAGGTGTTCGTTACGGCGAGATAGGCCAGGCGAAAGAGCACGGCCGAACATCATGCCGCACTCCCACCCCTCCCTGACGGCCGGAGATCACGTACGTCAGGTTAAGCCATGGCCAAGGCCATGACCTGGGCGGATGACATTGTCGGCAGGCGCAGTGTCCCCGCCTCGTCCGCGCAATGTCACGGTGGCGAGTGACACCGCTGTCACACGGCCCAGTTCGCCACCCGCCCCGACCACCAGCGCCACCCGCTCGCTCGCCATGACGATCTCCTTGTCCCCGATGGCACACTCAGGTTCGCCATCGGCCGGGTGAGAGGTCGTCACCGGATTCCGGTGATCTCGCGGGGAGGTACGCTGACGGCCGGCCGGGGGAGGTGACGCCGACGCCGTGGTCGAGGGCGAGCTTCACGATCTCCTCGAACGTCGGGATCTCCGGCAGCCCGTCGAAGGCCGTGTTGTCCGGGCGCAGGTCGGGGACGCGTTCCTTGGCGCGCAGCGTCTTCAGCTCGGCCAGCGTGAAGTCCTCGGTGAACCAGCCGGCCGTCGATGGTCTTCGTGGTGCGCCGACCGGCGAACTCGGGGTGCGCGGCCACGTCGGTCGTGCCGGAGATCTCGTTCTCGTGCCTGGCCACCAGCACGTGGTCCTTGGTGGAGACGAGGTCGGACTCGATGTAGTCGGCGCCCATCGCGATGGCGGCCTCGTACGACAGGAGGGTGTGCTCGGGCCGGTGGGCGCTGGCGCCGCGGTGGCCGATCACGAGGGGGATCTGGCCGCGGCGTTCGGCCGTGGCGGAGGGGGTCTGGGTCAGCACGACGGCGACCGTACCGCCTGCAAGGGCGGCGGACAGCACGCTCGCGATAACCTGCGCATCGTCATGCGCGCACGCTAGACCGCTCAGGTGGACCCCGAGTTACGGGTGGGCGCACAGTGGCGAAGCGCCGGCCGGGGCGGCGGATCGCGGCGGGGTTTCGGCGCATCGGCCGTGTCCGGAAACCGTTCCGGCAGGTCACAACGCCTGTACGCGGAGCGCATGTCAGCGTAACCCGGCGCAACAGGGCAGTCATCCCCGGGCAATACGCGCTCCCTAGCTTCCTGCGGCGAGGCACTCGCACGAGGAGGCGGCATGGATCTCGCCGACAATCCGGCTCTGGAGGACTACTCCCTCCGCTACGCACCGAGCACGTTCCGGTCATGGACGCCGTGGATGATCGTCATGAGCTGCCTGGCGGGCCTGTCCGCCATGGCCGGGTACGCGCTCAACGCGGCCTTCGTCAACGAGTTCGGCTTCGGCAACTCGGTGCTCGGATTCGCCGTCGCCATGGTGATCACGCTCCCGCTCATGCTGGCAGCGGCCTACGCGATCGCCCGCAAGCACATCGACATCGACCTGCTCACCCGGGGCGCCGGCTTCGGCTATCTCGGCTCGACGCTGACGTCCCTGGTGTACGCCACGTACACGCTGATCTTCCTGGCGTACGAGGGCGCCATCATGGCGCAGGCCGTCACCGCCATCTCCGGCCTGGACATCCACCTCTCCTACGTCGTCGTCGCCGTCGTGATGATCCCCCTCACCGTGTACGGGATGACATTCAGCTCCAAGTTCCAGGCGGGGACGTGGCCCATCTGGGTCCTGCTGATCGGCATCGCGATCTGGTCGGCGGCCACCGCCCCGCACCCCCTGGACAACATGGTCCAGTCGCACGTGGACGGCGGCGGCATGGTAAGTGGCACGGTCACGGTCACGCTGCTCACGGTCTTCACCATCGCCGCCGCCCAGCTCGCGCTGGCCGCGCAGATCGGCGAGCAGGGCGACTACCTGCGCCTGATCGGCGATCCCGTGCCCGGCAAGGCGGGTCGCTGGCGGCTGGCGGTCTTCCTCGGCGGTCCCGGCGTCGCGCTCTTCAGCATGCTGATCTTCTTCGCCTCCACCCTGCTCGTCGGATACGCCGAGACGCGCGTCAGCCCCGAGCGGGCGGCCGAGCCGGTGGAGCTGTTCACCGTGGTCTACGAGCGGATCCTGGGAAATCACCAGGCGGCGCTGGTGCTGGCGGTGGTGCTCGTGCTGCTGTCCCAAATCAAGATCAACATCATGAACACCTACTCCGGGTCGCTGTCGTGGTCGAACTTCTTCTCCCGGGTCCTGCACCGCCACCCCGGCCGAGCCGTCTGGGTGTTCCTGCAGGTGGGGCTGTCCCTGGTGCTGATGGAGCTGGACATCTACCACAACATCATCACGGTGCTCGCCTGGTACGCCAACATCGGCATCGCCTGGATCGCCGCCGTCGCCTCGGACCTGGTCATCAACAAGCGGCTGCTGAAGGTGTCGCCGCCGCAGGTCGAGTTCCGGCGGGCGCACCTGTTCAACGTCAACCCGGTCGGGTTCGGCTCGATGGTGGTCGCCGGGGTCGTGTCGATGGCCGCGTACTACGGGGCGCTCGGCGCCACGGCGGCGGCGCTGTCGCCGTTCATCGCGCTCGTCATCGCCCTGGTCCTGCCGCCCGTCCTCGCGGTGGCCACGCGCGGACGTTGGTACATCGCCCGCGGCAGCGACCTGCCCGCCGCCGGCGAGTTGCCCTGTGTGGTCTGCCACGGCTCCTACGACGTCTCCGACATGGCGGCCTGCCCGTTCCACGAGGGCACGATCTGCTCACTGTGCTGCTCGATCGAGGCGACCTGCAAGGACGGCTGCAAGCCCAGCGCCTGGCGGCCGGTCGGACCGGGCGAGCCGGTGCTGCTCGGCCTCCCGGTACGGGTGCGCGCCGCGGCCGAGGAGACGGCCTGAGATGACGGCGATCGCGAGTTACCTGCCGGAAACGGGCCGGGAATCGGGGAGAAACGGCTCGTCCGTAACTTTCGGGTGCATGGCGGGCCGTCTTCCCCGATCGCACCAATCGGGCGTCGAACGTGAGGGAGACCTGCGCCGCCTGCACGACCTGCTGCGCTCCGCCATCCTGCGCGGCGTCTTCCCCGACGGCCTGCTGCCCGCCGAGGCCGAGCTCATGGCCTCCTACGGGGCGACGCGGGCCACCGTACGCGAGACGCTCGCCGTTCTGCGCCGCGAGGGCCTGATCGACCGCCGCCAGGGCGTCGGCACGCATGTCGTGGTCAAGGCCGTGCTGACCCAGCTCGTGGAGGCCCACGGGGCCGAGCCGCCGAGCCAGGAGAGCCTGCTCAACCGGCGGCTGCGGCCCCGCGTGCTCGACCGGTCCATGATCCCGCTGCCCGCCCTGGCCGCCGACCGCCTCGACGCCCCGGCCGGGACGCCGTGCCTGCGCCTGGAGTACGTGTCGCTGTTCGGCGACGAGCCCCATGGCATGGCCACCAACTACGTGCTCAGCCCGGAGGCGGAGCGCATGGCGGACATGCCGTTCGTCCACGACTGGTACACCCTGCTCAACGAGGCCGGCGTCGGCTACGGGGAGTCGGAGTTCATCTACGGCTGCGCCGCCGCCGACGCCGCCACCGCCGCCCGCCTCGGCATCGCCGAGGGTTCACCGATGATCACCATGGAACAGGTGATCAGGGACACCGCCGGCCGGCCGTTCAACCTGGCCTTCATCCACATCCGCGGCGACCGCTTCCTGTTCGTCTCGAACGCCGCACGCCGCCAGTAACCCCTCTCCGGCACGTTCGCGTGCGAAGCGTTGCCTGCCCATTTATCTAGGAGTGACGATGAATCCCCCTGTGACGCTCACCGACGCCGCCGCGGCCCTGCGCGGCGGCGAGGTGACCAGCGTGGCGCTGACCGAGCAGGCCATCGCCCAGGCCGACCGGCTCGACGGCGAGCTCGGCACGTATGTCACCAGATTCGACGAGACCGCGCTGGCGGCGGCCAGGCGGGCCGACGAGGAGCTGGCGGCCGGAGTGGACAAGGGCCCGCTGCACGGCATCCCGTTCGGCGTGAAGGACATCATCGCCGCCGCCGAGGGCCCGACCACCGCGCAGAGCCTGGTCCAGCCGGACTGGGCGGGCAAGGACGCGCCCGTGGTCGCCCGGCTGAAGGCGGCGGGCGCGGTGATCACCGGCAAGGTCACCACGATGGAGTACGCCATCGGCATGGTGGACCCGTCCAAGCCCTTCCCCACGCCGCGCAACCCCTGGGACCCCGGCACGTGGCCGGGCGGCTCCAGTTCGGGCACCGGCAACGGGGTCGCGGCCGGGATGTTCCTGGCCGGGCTCGGCAGCGACACCGGCGGCAGCATCCGCATCCCGGCCGCGTTCTGCGGGGTCAGCGGGCTGATGCCGACCTTCGGCCGGGTGCCGAAGTCGGGGGTCGCGCCGCTGGGCTACTCGCTGGACCACGTGGGGCCGCTGGCGCGCAGCGCCCGTGACTGCGCCGCCGTCCTGGAGGTGATCGCCGGATTCCACCCGAGCGACCCCGACTGCGTGGACCTGCCCCTTGACCTGCCGGTCTTCGGCGGTTCCCTGGAGAGGCTGCGGATCGGCGTCGTACGCGAGCACCACTTCCCCGAGGGCGCCGACCCAGCCGCCGGGCCCGCCTTCGACGCCGCCCTCTCCGCCCTGACCGGGCTCGGCGCCACGCTAAGCGAGGTGAAGCTGCCGTACTGGCACGAGATGCTCACCGCCGACCTGATCACCATGTGCGCGGAGGCGTTCGCCTACCACCGCAACGACTTCGCCGAGCGCTGGGGCGACTACTTCGCCGCCACCCGCGCCATGCTCGCCCGCGGCGCGCTAATCAGCGGCGCCGACTACGTGCAAGCCCAGCGCGTCCGCCGGGTCGCCCAGGACGCCCTGGCCCGCCTTTACAACGACGTGGACGTCATCGTCTGCCCCACGGCCTCGATCGGCGCCCCCGCCTACGACGCCCTCACCGACCCGGAGGGGCGGCTGAACGTCGATGAGATGTTCGCCAAGACCTTCACCGGCTACTGGGACACCGTCGGCAACCCCGTCCTGGCCGTGCCCATGGGTTTCACCGAGGGCGGCCTGCCCCTGTCGCTGCAGTTCGCCGGCCGCCCCTTCGAGGAGGCCGTGATCCTGCGCGCCGGCGACGCCTACCAGCAGGCCACCGACTGGCACCTGCGGGTCCCCGAACTGGCCGCCGTACCCCAGACCGCCTTTTAGGAAAGGGAAACACATGACCGCCAACGAGATCGTCGGACAGCTCCTCACCGCCGCCGGGCTCACCGTGCCGGAGGACGAGATCGCCCTGATCGCCGCCGGATACGAACTCCAGCGCGCCGGCGTGGACGCCCTCTACGCCGTCCCCGAGGCCCGCTACGTCGACCCCGCCCTGCGCTTCCGCGCCGACGCCCGCATCGTCGACTGGGCCGAGTGAACCCGGGCGGCGCGTGGCCCGCGGGTCACGCGCCGCGCACGTGTGCCGTGCCAATACTCGTGTACTGACGCTCACCTGGGATGCAAGCGATCGCTAAGCCGCTCGCCGATACTGATTGATCAACCCCGAAACAGCCTTGGTCCGTCGGACCGGCACCCTCATATCGATCACCCAGCCGGGCTCGTGCAGTGGCGGCTTCTGATCTCGGGACTGATGCGGACGATGATCGTTATAGTGCCGCTCGAACTCGGCGAGCACCCGACGCAGATGCCGCTCACCATAGACCAGCACGTGGTCTAGGCACTCACGCCGTAGCGTCCCGGCGAACCTCTCCGCATAGCAATTCGCTCGAGGCGCACGGGGTGGAATCTTGAGGATCCGTACGCCAGACCCGGTGAACACCCGGTCGAAGACCCGGGAGAACTTGCCATCGCGGTCCCTGATGAGGGACTTAAACCGACCGGCACGCTCCCCCAAGTCCATCAGCAGATTCCTCGCCTGCTGCGCAGTCCACACCCCGGTCGGGTAGGCGGTCACGCCGAGGATGTGAACGCGCCGTGTTTCGATTTCCATCACGAAGAAGATGTACAGCCGCTTGAGGAACACGGTGTCGGCGTGCACGAAGTCGCAGGCCAGTAGGCCACTGGCTTGGGAGGCCAGGAACTGCCGCCAGCTCGGTGACGCCCGGCGTGGTGCCGGGCCGAGCCCGCCTGCGGCCAGGATCCGGCGGATCGTGCCCTCCCCCACCCGATGCCCTAAGCCGATCAACTCGCCGTGAATCCTTCGATAACCCCAGCGGAGATTCTCCTGAGCTAGGCGTGTGATCAGATCACGCACCTGCTCGGGGATTGGCGGGCGACCAGCGTTGTTCGGGTAGGTCCAGTGCCGCTTGACCAGTCTGCGGTGCCAGGCCAGCAGGGTGCCCGGCGTCACGATCCGATGTGCCCGAAACCAGCGCGGAAGACGTCGGGTGAGCGCGGCCAGGATCGCCCGATCGGCCCAATCCGGCCGCGGACGAGCGACCTGGCGACGTAGCACCGCCACCTCATGCCGCAGCACGAGGATCTCCACTTCTTTAGAGGCATCGCTGCGGGCCAGCAGGATCAGCCAGCCCACGACCCGGGCGAAGATCAGATACAGCAGACGGAAGCACACGAGGAGCGAGGATAAGCCGCAGGTCAACCACCATGCACGAGTATTGGCACAGCACAAGCCCCTGAAAATCGAGAAATCGCAGGTCATATGGCCCCTGGGATTCAAACCCGGACCTACGGATTAAAAGTCGACAGGCTTTCGGCTTATCTCGAAGCTGCCTGTGCACGTGGTCTCCTGACCACCAGCGCGACGCCGAGCGCCACCAGCCAGACCGCCGTGAGCGCCCGGCCCAGGCCGGTCACCACGTGGAGGCCGGTCTGCACGATGTCGTGCGTGCTGATCGAGACCACGAGTGCCCACAGGATCGTCTCCAGCACGCACCCGGCGCCGGCCAGTATCGCGGCCACCGCCCCCACCCGCGTCAACCGCCAGGTCAGCGAGCCGAGCACCACCAGGCAGACGCCTTGCCCCAGGCTTCCAGCCAGGCCGACCAGCAGCCACGGCAGCCGCTCGGGCGCTCCGAGCGCGTAGGCGTACGCCAGGTGCACGACGAACGGCAGGATCAGCGTGAGAGCGAACAGGGCGGCAACCTTGCCGGTGCGCCACAGGCCCGCGGTGAGCACGGGGGCGGCCATGGCCAGCGCGCCAAGGCGCACCGCCTCCCAGCCGTTCCAGTCGAGGATGGCGGTGAAGTCGCCGGTGATCGCCCCACGCCAGTGCGCCTGCCGATAATTACATCCGCCCAGGTCATAACCCTGCGAGGGCTTCGCGTGGCGGCGCGAGCTATGGCCACCCAGGAGACGGAACCAAGTACGGCATGATGATCAGCCGTGCTCCTTCGCCTGGCCCACCTCACCGTCACGACCACTTTCGCCGCACTGCGGTTGCTGCCCATGGGCGATCGGGACAAAGACGTGGAGATACTTGCCCTGCGCCACCAGATCACCGCGCTTGAACGGCAACTCGGCGCCGACACCAGGGTGAGATTCGCCCCGGCAGACCGGGCCCTTCTCACCGTCCTGCTGACCTCGCTGCCTCGCGAGGTCCTGCGCCGACTGCGGCTCCTCGTCCGGCCGGACACCGTCCTGCGGTGGCACCGCGACCTGATGCGACGGCGCAATTCCCGCACCTGCCGGCCGAAGCGACCTGGGCGCCCGCCCACGGTCCGCTCCATCCGCGCTCTCATTCTGCGCTTGGTCCGGGAGAACCCGGGCTGGGGCTATCGACGGGTGCACGGGGAGCTCGCCACGCTCGGCATCAAGGTCGCACCGTCCGCGGTCTGGGGAGATCATCAAACAGGAAGGCCTTGGCCCGGCACCCCAGCGGGCGTCCACCACCTGGGCCGACTTCCTGCGCTCCCAAGCAGACGCCCTGCCGGCCTGCGATTTCGTCGAGACCGTCACCCTGAACGGGCAGCGTCAGTACATCCTGGCCGTCATCGAGCACGCCAGCAGGCGCATTCGCGTGCTGGGCACCACCGCTCACCCGACCGCCGACTGGGTCGTCCAGGCGATCAGGAATCTCGTGATGGATCTGGAAGATACGGGCTGCCGGGCGCGCTTTCTGCTCCGAGACAGGGATGGCAAGTTCCCCGCCCTTACGAACGAGATCCTCGCCGAGGCCGGCATCAAGACGATGCTCACCGGCATCCGGATGCCGCGGATGAAATCGATCATGGAGCGATGGGTGCAGTCCTGCCGCCACGAACTCCTGGAACGCTGCCTGCTCTGGAACGAACGCCACCTACGGCACGCCCTACGCGAGTACGAACACTTCTACAACCAGCACCGCGCCCATCAAGCCCTGACCCAAGCCGCGCCGCTGCGTCCCATCCCGGACCCGATCACGGACCCCGAACGAATCACCTACCTGAACATACTCCGACGAGACCGGCTCGGCGGCGTCCTCCACGAGTACTCACATGCGGCTTGAACTGCACGGATGGAGTTTTCGGCAGGCGCAATGTGAGATGTAATCCAGGTGCAGCCCGGCGTGAACCGGGCTCGTGTTCGCGAGTTACCCATGCACCGAGACCGCTGTCGTGCCGTAGCGCTCTACCATGGCGTGGTGAGTCATTCCGACCAGAGGGCACTGGCTCGGCTCGAGGTCGCGATGTCGGCTGTCGTGCGGTGGAGTGAGAGCAAGCACGTCAAGGCCGAGGTGGCGCGTCGCTCGGGATGGGATCTTCCCAGCAGCGAGCTGCGCCTGCTGGAGCACTTCGACGTCGCGGAGCCCATGCGCATCTCCGACATCGCCGAGTGCATGCACGTCGACATGTCCACGGTCTCGCTGCAACTACGCAGGCTTCGCTCCGACCACCTCGTCACGCGGATACCGGACCCACACGACCGTAGGGTCACTTTGATCGCCATCACCGACGCGGGCCGCGCCGCATTGGCCCGGGTCCGCGCCGCGCGCCGCGATCTTCTCTGTGACGTCCTGGCCGACACCGACCCGGCCGAGCTCGGCCAAGCCGCCGATGTCCTATTGCGGGTGCAGGAACACATGCTCGGCGGCATGCGCACCACGCTCGGTCTCACCGGCTCTCACTGACAACCTCTCCGCCGAAGGTTGGTTGCGACATCGCCACGGCAAATGCTTTGATTGCTCAAAGTAAATATCTGGAGGTGGGATCTCGATGGCCACAGCACTGATCACTGGCGGGAACGACGGCATCGGCAGGGCGCTGGCCGACACCTATCTCGACCGTGGGTACCAAGTTGTTGTCGTCGGCCGAAATCGCGGCAAAGGCCAGGCATTCCTCGATGCCGCCGCGAGGCACGGGGCGGCCGACCGCGCCCGGTTCCTGCAGGCGGACCTGAGTCTCGTCACCGAGAACGACCGTGCCCTCGCCTGGGTAGCCCAGACCTACCCGAGTATCGACGTCCTGGTGCTCGGCGCGCGGTACCACCGCTCCAATCGCGTGGAGACCATGGAGGGATTTGAGAACAACTTCGCGCTCTACTATCTCAGCCGGTTCCTCTTCAGCCATGGCCTGGTGGAGTCGCTGAGCCGGGCGCCACACCCGGTCATCCTCAACTTCGGCGGGGCCGGCCAGACCGGGCCCGTACGCTGGGACGACCTGCAACTGCGGCGAAACTATCCAGGGACCGGCGCGCTGGGGCACAGCGCGAAACTGTGCGACCTGCTTGGCGTCAGCTTCACCCAGATCTACCACGACACACCCATCCGGTATGTGCTGAACCATCCCGGCGTCGTCACCACCAGCTTCGCCGGCGAATACGACGAGGCAACCGCGGCCCAAGTGGCAATGCTGAAAAGCGTCGGCAAGACCACCGCACAGGCCGTCGCAGAGATCCTGCCTTATCTCGACGAGCCACCCGCGCGATTGACCGCAGTACTGGAAGGCAAGCGCATCCCCACCAACACTGCAGCCTTCGACCCTGAAGAAGCAGTTCGCCTCCACGAGATCACCCAAAAGCTCCTCGCAGATCTCTCCCGTTGACGCACAAGCACGCGGGCATGGCGCAACCAGATCGGCGAATCGCGTGTAGCGGACCAACTATTCAGAGGGAATATTAAGCGGGCGGACCAAGGGCTTCACCGAGTACCTCGGACGCCGGGGCGTGGCCTGCCGCGGTGAGCCGCACGACTTCGGGCAGCTGGCCGAGACTACGCGGACCGATCAGTTTTCGCACCGTGGTCGTCGTGGCCTCCAGTGAGCCGGTCGCCACCTGCCCGGGAGAACTCGGCGACATCGTCGGCGAACCGCGCCAGCAGTCCTTGCGCCCGCAACGTCGCGGAGCGCTCCCACGCGATCTCGGCCCGGGTGGACGCCCCACGGCCTCGTCACCACGTACGTCTCACCGAGGCCGGTTACGGCAAGGGCACCGGGCGTTCAATGCTCGCGCAGGCACCGGGTGACGTGGGCCGAGATGTCGGCCAGCGTGTCGAGCTGGGCGCGGTCGAGTGGGTCAATGAGCCACCTGCGGATGTGGCGTTCCCGGGCGGGGATGGCCCGCTCGACGGCCGTGCGGCCGTCGATGGTGAGGGTGATGAGGGTGCCGCGAGAGTTGACGGGGTCCTGCTCGCGGGCCACCAGACCGCGCGCGGCCATCCGGGTCAGGTGGTGGTGCAGCCGGCTCTTCTCGAACTCCGTGACGCCCGCGAGCTTGTACCGCTTCAAATCTCGTCAACGTGTCTTGAACTGCGGTGATGCGATGGCTCTTACGCTGGCCTTAAGCGACCGCTAAAAGGCGATTGAGCAACTGCTCAAGTAATATTGAGCGTCCGCTCAAACGAGAACGATCGTTCTCGGACTAAAACCAGGTCAGAGTGGTGGTCGCATTTTTCGGCACCCGCAAGGTCGTATGCCGACAGATGGCCACCCACCGCTTCCGGATCCCGCGCGAGGCCAGGCTTATCCGGCACAGGACTACGTCGGCGCCTCTGCCGTTCACCGGTCTCGTCTCAACCCTGACGCATGGCACGTCTGATATCGAGGGCGGCGGCGAACAGCCAGATGATGAACGTCACCGCCATGAGGCGCTCTCCCAGTCCGGTGGCTGAGCGGCTGCCGAACAGGCCGCCGAGTTGGTTGTCGAGGATGCCGGTTGCCCAGAAGATCGCATAGCCCGCAGGCGGAAGGAAAGCAAGTCCGTTCAGTCTCGTGGTGCTCGTGGCCGTGCGGATCGGGCGGGTGAGCAGTGGCCCGGCGAGGGCGAAACAGGTGAACGCCAGGATGCCGGCCGCCGCGTGGATCACCCCCGAGGTGGTCACGAAGCGGGGATCGGTCGGGTCAATGGGATCAGTGGGGAACGCGCCGACCACCACCATGCTGGACCCCGCCGTGGCCAGCAAGATGAGGCCTGCGCGCGGTCGGGGCGACGGCAAGGTTGCGGCGATCGCGGCGGTGAGGGCGAGCACTCCCAGCCCAAACGCCAGTGCGGCAAAGCTGAGCAACCAACCGTAGGACCCCAGCACGTACTCGCTGACGGTGATGCTGATCGGGTCCCTGCCTGGGCCGACGACATGCAGGCTCGCGACCAGCGCCACGAATACAACAATTCCCGCTATGCCGGCCTCCGCCAGCTTCGCGACGTCCGTCCGCCTTTGTTGCTTGAGTGTCTCGCCGGTGGTCGTCATGGGCATGGCTCCGTCCGATAATGCGTGTCTACAATGTAGACACACACTACAATGTAGACACATGCTTTGCGACATATGAGGAAGGCCAGCCATGACGAGTGACACGGTTGAGGTGCCCGGGGCGCGGCTGCACGTTGAACGTGCCGGCGACGGGCCCGCACTGCTGCTGATCTCCGGCGGCGGAGGCGACGCCGGGATGTACGCGGACGTGGTCCCGCTGCTGGCGCGAACGTTGACCGTGATCACCTACGACCGGCGCGGCAATTCGCGCAGCCCGTTCACCCACCCGGACGCCTCGATCACGCCTGCCACCCAGGCGGACGACGCGGTCGCCATCCTTGACCACCACGGCCTGGAGCGCGCCTATGTCTTCGGCAACAGCGGCGGCGGGACCATCGCCCTGGAGATGGTGGCCCGGCACCCCGACCGCCTGCTGGGCGCGGTCGTGCACGAGGTGCCGCTGGTCCAACTCCTGCCAGCCGACTCCGCCGAACGGCGGGAGATCGAACACATCGGCCGCCTCGGCCGGGACGGGCACCTGATGCGGGCCTACGCGGCCTTCGGCGCGATGACGCTGCCGGATCCGCCGCGGATGTTCCTGTCACCCGCCGGGCAGGCTGTCATCGCCGTCGGCACCCACCTCATGCTGGCCGCCAGCAGCCTGGCGCGGAAGGTCACCCGGCGCGAGCCGGACGTGATGAACCGCCAACTGCACAACGCTGAGCTCATGCTGCGCCGCGAACTGCCCGCCTTCTGCTTCGACTACCGGCCCGACCTGGCCGCGCTGGCCGCCACCACGGCACCGTGGCGCCTGGCCACCGGGCGCGACAGCGTGGGCAAGCCTTACCACACTCCCGCGCACGTGCTGTCGCAGCGCCTTGGCATACCCTGCCAGGAGTTCCCCGGCGGCCATGTCCCGTTCATGCAGCACCCGGAGGAATTCACCAAGACACTCGCCACGATCCTGGAGGACTTCGCAGCATGACAGCCGACCCCAGCCCGCCGGGCAGGCTGCCGGAGCCGCCCACCCGGCCCACCCTCACCCGCGAATACCTCGCCGCCGCCGCGCTCGCCCTCATCGACACCCACGGCCTACGCAAGTTCTCCATGCGCAAGCTCGGCACCGCGGTCGGCTTTGACGCGATGGCGGCGTATCGCTACTACGACGACCAGGAGGCGCTCTTCGACGGTGTCGCCGAGGCGCTCTTCGCGGAGATCGACGTCGACACCCTGCCCTGGGACGGCCCCTGGCAGGAACTGGCGCGCGAATACTGCCTGCGGCTGCGCGACACCCTCGTGCGCCATCCCCACGCCGTGCAGGTGTTCGCCACTCGCCCGGTGCGCTCGCCCGCCTCCATCGACACCGGCGTCAAGATGCTCACCAAACTCCACGCCGACGGCATCCCCCCGGCGCACGCCCTACGCATAGCCCGCTGCCTGCGCGAGTTCACCATCGGCCACGCCCTGGCCATCGCGATGACCAAGCTCGGCGCAGAACGGCGCAGCCGCAAACCACGGCCCGACAGCCCTGACTACAACCTGCTCGCCGAAGCCGCCGACGCCACTACCCTCGACGACCACTTCGAGTTGGGGCTCACCGCGATACTGCGCGGCTTCCAGCACTCCGCCGACTGACAAGGCCGTGCTCACCGAGGCGGCCGGCTTCGACCCCCGTCAGAAGCTCATCGGCCTGGACATCCCCGCCGCCTTCATCCACGGCAGGCGCGACTCGCAGATCCCGCTCGCGGTGTCCCAGACCTTGGCCGCCCTGGCACCGCGCGGCAGCCTGCACATGATCGAAGGCTCCGGCCACATGCCTCACCAGGAACGGCCCCGCGTTCAACGCCACCCTCCGCGCCGTCCTGCACGATATGGCGCCGACCGCGTCCCGGCCATAGCCCGCCACGGCCTGACCAGGGCAGGGCTCACCCCTGACGGCCTTGGCTGCTTGTTGGTGATCGCCGACCTGCGCTCAGCCGATCTAGCGAGTGGCCAGGCGCCTGTAGCCGTAGAGGAAGGTGTGCACCCCCGCGGTGACCATCGCTCTGAGCGCGTCCTGATCATGCAAGGCGGCTCGGTCGGTCAGGTTGTCGGCGGAGATGAGCAGCATCAGGTGCCCGGCGGCACGTACGGGGTCATCGATCGCGAGGTCGCCGCGCTTGGCGATGCGACGTAGCCGTTCGGCGAGTTCGCGCCGGGTGCGGCCGGGGCCGTTCTCTTGCCAGAGCTTGAGCGCGGCCTCCGGGATGTGCTCCATCTCGGCGTTGATCTGGCGGATGAGCGCGAAGTGCGGGGCCAGGTCGGAGGTCAGCACTCCGAGCCAGGCCAGCCCGAAGTCGATCAGGTCCGCTTCGAGGTCGACGACCTTGCCCAGGTGGCGGTCGATGATGTCGACCATCGTGTCGGCAACGCGTTGCGTGCTCTCCTGGATCACCGTCTGGAACAGCTCGGCCTTGTCGGTGAAGTGGTTGTAGATGGTGCGGTTGGAGACGCCCGCCGCGGCGGCGATCGCGTCCTGGCTGGCGCGGGTGTAGCCGTCGCGGGCGAACAACGTAAGCGCCCCGGCCACGATCGCCCGGCGCTTGTCGGGCTGGCCAGCCGGCTTCTTTCTCTCCGTCACGCTTGCTGAGGCTACCCGATTTACACCGAAGCTTGCATTTATTGCACCGGCCGATGTAACTTCTACACCGTTCGGTGCAACACCGTCCATTAGGGAGACATCCATGACCAACATCGGAATCATCATCGGCAGCACGCGCCCTGGCCGCCGTGGCCGCGCCGTCGCCGAGTGGGTCGCCTCGGTGGCTGCCCAGAAACAGCTGGCGGCCGACTTTGAGATCGTCGACCTGGCCGATTTCGAGCTGCCACTGCTGGATGAGGAGCAGCCGGCCCTGTTCGGCCAGTACGGCAAGGCGCACACGATTCGCTGGGCCGAGGCGATCGCCCGCTACGACGGGTTCGTGTTCGTCACACCGGAGTACAACCACTCGATCCCCAGTGCGCTGAAGAACGCCCTGGACTTCCTCTACACCGAGTGGAACAACAAGGCGGCCGGTTTCGTCGGGTACGGCCTGCACGGCGGGACCCGCGCGGTCGAGCACCTCCGGCTGATCCTGGCCGAGCTGAAGGTCGCGACCGTGCGCACGCAGGTGGCGCTGTCGCTGCACCACGACTTCACCTTCTCCGCCCCCACCGAGCCGGGCGACTTCACCCCTGGCCCGCACCAGCACCAGACCCTCACCGCTCTGCTGGACGACGTCGTCGTCTGGTCGCGGGCGCTGCAGCCGATCCGTGAAGGAGTCCCGGCATGACTTCTCTGTCGGAAACCGCGCTCGACGAACTGGCCGAAGCGATCGCCGCCGGCGCGACGGTCGCCGGGCTCGGCGAATCCACCAGGTTCGCCCACGAAACCTTCGCCGTGCGCGACCAGCTCCTCCGCCGGCTGGTCCGCCAGCATGGTTTCCGCGCGTTGGCCGTACAGGACAACGCCTCCGCCAGCGCGGCGCTCGACGCCTACGTCACCGATGGCACAGGCACGGCCGCATCCGCGCTGGCCGGCGCCTGGCGACCCTGGCGCACCGCCGAGATGGCCGCGGCGCTGGAATGGATCCACACCTTCAACCAGGACCACCCGGACGACCCCGTTCACATCTTCGGGGTCAAGCCCGCGCACGCGCGACCCGCCGACTACGACGCCGTGCTCGACCACGTCCGCCACGTGGCCCCGCACCGACTGGCCGAACTGGCTTCCCACCTGGAGCCGATCCGCACCGCGCACGAGTTCGACGAACACGTGCAGCGCGCGCGAGGCCTGCACCCAGGCCGGCCCTTCGCCGAGCACGCCCGCGACGCGCTCGCGATCGTCGAGCACCTGACCGGCGACGCCGTTCTGGCCCGGATGCGCCTGATCGTGGACTTTCACGAACGCAGCGTTGCCGGACGCGACAACTACGCGGGCGACGCCCAGACGTGGGCCGAGACGATCATCGACTACCAGCGCCGAACCGGCCACCGCGTGGCCTACTGGGACAGCATCGCGCACACCTCGGCTACGCCGACCACCCTGGGTCTGGCACCCCAACGCGGCCCACAGCCCACGGTCGGCAGCATGCTGCGCGACCATTACGGCACGGGATACGTCTCCGTAGCGATCGGATTCCACCACGGCGACCTCGGTGTCGCCACCGTCCCGGACCCGGCCCCGGACTGGCTCGACGCCGGGCTCGGCACGGCGGACCATCCTGCCCGCTGGCTGGACCTACGTGCCGGCGACCAGCGCCGTCGATGGGACGGGCCTGCCAAGGCGCGCGTCATCAGCGGCGTCTACGACCCCGCCCGTGACACCGCCGAGCATCTCGCCGTCGCCTCCCTGCCCGACGCGTTCGACGTGCTCGTTCACCTGCACCGGGTGTCGCCGGTGCAATGGCTGCCTGCCTAGTTTCAGCACCGCGGGTCCGGACTCCACGATCCTCCCGTCCTTAAGCAGGATGACGTGGTCTGCCAGCTCCCGCACCAGGTCGAGGTCGTGGCTGAGCAGGACGACGGCGAGACCGAGCCCGGACAGCTCGGCGGCGACCTCGGCCCGGGTGATGGCATCCTGGCCGGTGGTGGGTTCGTCGGCGACGATCACGGACGGTTGGCCAGCAGCCCGTGCGCCAGGACGAGCCGCTGCTGCTGCCCGCCGGACAACTGGTGCGGGAAGCGTCGCAGAAAGTCCCTGTCGTTGGGGAGCCGCGCCTTGCGCAGGGCGTCGAAGACGCTGGTGCCGTGCCGTACTGCGATCTGCCGGAGGACCGACCCGATAAGCAGCACCGGGTTGAGCGTGGCGGAGGGGTGCTGCGGGATGAACCCGACGGTCCCGGGTGGTAGGCGGTCGCGAAGGACGGGGAAAGGCGTTCACGCTGCCTGAGGAGATCGTGGAGAGGCCGGAGGTCTGATGCGCGAGGCGATCCGGATCGCGGCGATGTCGGCGTGGCCGGCGGTCGTGTGGGCGGCCGCGCGGCTGGCGCAGGTGCGCACTGTGGGACTGGCGGCGGTGCCGCTGACCGTCGTTGCGGTAGCGCGGTGCTGGTGGCGCTGGAGCGGCACGAATCCGTTCTGCTGCTTCACCACCAGCCAGGATCTGGCCGCCTTCTGGGCCTGCCGCCGTCGGGCGTTCGAGCATTTCGGCATCAAGCGATGACAGATCACGGACCACCCACATCGCACCCTGTGACCGGGTAGGCTACGCCACAAGCTGAGCCGCTGGCACTTGAGACACAGAAAGGGGAGGTGGCGCCGTGAAGATCCAGATTGCGAGCCCAGGCGCCGCCGGCGAGTGCTGAGCGAACGCTCTTAGCTTCGAAGCCCTCGTGCGCCTGGGAAAGGTCCCAGATTCCGGTTGCACGAGAGGCCCCCTTGTGAACCTGCACATCCGCGCGGCGACGCTCGAAGACACCCCAGCAATCGACGCCCTGCTCACCGCCTATGCCATCGCCCGCCAAGGACGCCTGCCCGGAGCCGGAGCCGCCCTGGATCGTTTGACCAGGCCGGAGTCGGTGCTCGCGGTCGTCCAGGACGCCCAGGGGATCGTCGGCTTCGGCCAGGCATGGCCCGCCGGCCAGGCGGTCCGTTGCTTCGCCCGAGTCCATCCCGGGCACGTCGGCCGCGGTGTCGGCACTCTTCTGCTCGGCCATCTGGAGGCCGAGGCACGTCGTTTCGGCAGGCAGGCCTTCAACGTGATGCAGCCGGCCACAGACACAGCCGCTGCCGACCTGCTCACGGCACGAGGCTACGAGGTCATCTGCCGTGTGCTCCGCATGGAGATGAGCCTTGAGGACCACCACGCGCCTGCAGCCAAGCTGCCCGACGGCGTCGAGTTGACCAGCTACGGGCCAGGCAACGACGACGCCGGATGCTCCTTGTTCCAGCGCGAGCGGACGGCCGCGCAGGCATCCTCATCAGGCACCGACGCCGCCACGCCGGCGAACTGGCAGGCCTGGACGAGGCGCCCGTCAAACTACGGGAGGACGTGGCTGCCGCGTCGCGGCGGAACGCACTGATCGAGAACGTTCAGCGCGACGATCTGTCGCCGTTGGAGGAGGCGCACGCGATCCGCGACCTCATGGCAGAGGAGAACTTTGCGCCTGCCGAAAACCTCATCCACGCAGTTCAAGCTGCATGTGAGTACTCGTGGAAGACCCCGCCGGGAGCCGAGGACTGTACAAAGAACGGCTCTGGCGCACTTTCGGTGGTGACGGAACGTGATTGTTCGTGTCGGTACATGGCTATCTCGGGGTGCTGTGTCAGCGTGACGCCGGTGTGACG
>NZ_JBFAMX010000173.1:0-18766 GCF_040659615.1 Nonomuraea sp. NPDC049784 | reverse complement strand
GCGCCGACCAGCTCGGCCAGGCAGCCCGGGCAACACCGCGCCCCTTTGGCCCCGCACCCGGCGCAGGCTTGAGGCAGGACGAGATCGAGTACGGCGCTCAGCACGCGGACCAGGATGCCGCCCACGACCGACAATTTCTCGCGGTGCGCCTACGACTCCTTGGCGGTGGGTCAGCCGAGGGGAAGGAGGGGGGAGCTGGCGTCGGACTCGATCTTGACGGTCCAGGTCTGGCGGTCCTGGTTGAGCTCGAGGATCTTGGTGCGCTGATCCGCCGTAGCCGCCGCCAGCACGCGATCGTCCAGCGCCGCCACCGACTCGAGCCGATCCTTCAACGGCACCCCCACGACCTCCCCGTCCCCCACGTTGATCTCGTTGAGTATCTGCCCGGCCTTGCTATCCACCAGCACGAGCAGGTGCTCGTCATCGCTCCAGGCGACATCGAGGATCTTGTTCCCCACCTCGGTGGTGGTCAGGAGCTGGAAGTTGCCCAGCATCGTCCCCGCCGCCTCGCCCGTCAGCGCGCCGATCTGGACGGTGTTCTCCCCGGTCATCACCGCCACCCGCACCCCGTCCCTGGCGATCCTGAGCCGGGTGACGTCCAGCCCGGCCAGCTTGGGGGCGGCCACCCGTTCGGGGCCTCTCCCGCTGGTCGGGTCGTACCGCAACAAGACGGCATTCCGCTGGTCATAGGTCCATAGGGACCCATCCCGATGCCACGTCGGCGCGGTCAGCTTCGTGCCCTGGATGACCTCCTGCCAGCGCCCGTTCTGCGTCACCCCCGCCACCGAGATGCCGGTCGAGGTCTTGGCCGCGATGAGCTGGCCGTCCTTGGACAGGGCGAAGTCCGAGTAGCCTTCGCGCGGCTGCCCCGCCGGACCCGGGACGGCGGCCGCCGGCCCGTCCTTGCCCATGTAGTGGACGGCGCCCTTGCTGACGTAGTAGGCGGTGTCGCTGCCGTCGTCCAGCCACTGGTCGTCGGAGTTGGGCTGGTCGATGGAGTACGGCTCCCCGTCCACCTGGATCTCGATGACGCGGCCCTTGGCGATCTCGTTCTTGTTGAGGCTGTACCTGATCTGGGCCTTCAGGGATGCCTCGGTGCTCAGGTCCAGGAGATCGATGGGGCCCGAGAGGTTGATCACCACGCGCTCGTCCGACCTGATCGACACGATCTTGGTGCCGGACGGGAAGCTCGTCGTCACCGCTCCCTGCAGGGCCGCGGTCGGGGTCTTGAGCAGGCGCTGCAGAATGGTCTGCGCGTAGGTCTCCGTCGGCTTCAGCCGCAGGCGCACACGGTCGACGACCAGTCTGTTCCCGGTGTTGCCGTTCAGGTAGTAGAGGTTCGTGGCCCGGTACGCGCGCGTCACGTCGGCGTTGGTGAGCAGCAGCCCGTTGGGCAGGTCCTTGACGCGGTAGCCGCCCCCTTCGACCTTCACGAGCTCGAACGTGAAGGACCAGGGGCCGGCCGTGGGGACGTACGAGTCGTCCTCCTTGATCCCCGCCACCCACCGGCCCTTGAGCGTGATCTTCTGCACCGGGCCCGTCTCGTCGCGCGGAGCGGGCGGCGCGACCTCGAACCCGTCCTCGATCACCGTCACCGGGCCGGAGGCGTTCCACTTGGCCCGCGCCTCAGGGGTCAGGTACTGGGGCAGGACGGTCGGGTCGTCGGCGTAGGCGGCCATGGCGGCCTGCAGGCCCCTGATGGTCTGCTCCGGGCCCCAGCTCTTCTGGGGCGAAATGGCGATCATGCGCTGGAACGGCTTGCTCAGCGGATCGCTGCTGCCGGTCTCGTTGACGTTGAGCGGGCCGGTCACGGGGATCACGGTGCAGCCGGAACCCGCCAGCACCATGGCCGCCACGATCGCGACCACCGCGCCGAGCCGCCAGACCCTCGCCCGTCGCCCCGTCCCCGCGACGGCGGCGGGCCCTCTAGTCCTCGTCATGGCCGGTCCCGTCCGCGGACGCAGGCAGCAGCACCGGTGTCATGGCCGTACGCCACGTACGACGCATCTCGATCTCGGGCGGCACCAGCGACAGCGGCGAGCCCTTCAGATCGGCCCCGGCGGTCCTGGGCAGTGTCAGCCGGAACTGCGAGCCCTCCCCGGGCTGCCCCCACGCCTGCAGCCAGCCGCCGTGCAGCGTGGCGTCCTCGCGCGAGATGGCCAGCCCGAGCCCGGTGCCGCCGATCGTCCGCGCCCGCGACGGGTCTGCCCGCCAGAAGCGGTCGAACACCATAGTGTCCTCACCGGCCTTCAGCCCGATCCCGTGGTCGCGCACGGCGACCGCGACCGCGTCCCGGTCGGCGCCGATGGTGACCACGATGTCCCTGCCCTCGCCGTGCTCGATGGCGTTGAACAGCAGGTTGCGCAGGATCCGCTCGACTCTGCGGTTGTCGATCTCGGCCATGCAGGGCTCGTTCGGCAGCCGGAGCTCGAAGCGGGTCGTGTGCCGCTCGGCCAGCGCCTCGGAGTCGGCGATGGCCCGCAGCACCACGTCGCGCACGTCCACGGAGTCGAGGTCGAGCGTGGCGGCGCCGGCGTCGTAGCGGCTGATCTCCAGCAGGTCGGCCAGCATCGACTCGAACCGTTCGAGCTGGGCCTGCATGAGCTCCGCCGAGCGGGCGGCCATCGGGTCGAAGTCCTCGCGGGCGTCGTAGAGCAGGTCGGCGGCCATGCGCACGGTCGTCAGCGGCGTGCGCAGCTCGTGGGAGACGTCGGAGACGAACTGCCGCTGGACCTGTGAGAGCTCCTCCAGCTGGTGGATCTTCAGCGCCAAATTCGCCGCCATCTCGTTGAACGAGTTCGCCAGGCGGGCCAGGTCGTCCTCGCCGCGTACTTTGAGCCGTTCGTCCAGCTTGCCGGAGGCGAGGCGTTCCGCGGCCTGGCGCGCCAGCCGTACGGGAGTGACGACCTGGCGGGCGACCAGGTACGCGATGGCGGCGAGCAGCAGCACCAGCCCGAAGCCCACCACGACGATGGCGAGCCGGACGTTGGACAGCAGCTCCTCTTCGTCCGTGAACGGGAAAAAGTGGTAGACCTCGTAGCTCTCGCCGGTGGACGGCACGTGCACGATGCCGCCGACCACGTACGTGAGCCTGGGCTGGCTCCCCCCGGCGAACTTGATCCGCTCTATCGAGCCGACGGCCTTCCCGTACTCGGCCTTCTGCACGTTGCGCTGCAGGCCCAGCGGCACGTTCAGCGGCACGACGCCCCCGGACGCCCGCGACTGGCCGGGGGCGGTCTGGTTGAGAATCAGCACGTCGTAGCGCTTCTTGGAGCCGTTCTCACCCGACCCTGTGACGATGTCCATGACGTCGTCGAGCGGGTTGGCCGAGCCCTTCTTGCCGCTGTCGGCGGGCTTGGTCTGGTCGTCGGCCTCAGGGGTCAGCGCGTCGGCGATCTGCAGGCGGTCGGCGGACGCCTCGCTGGCGGACGAGCGCTGGCTGCTCGACACGACCTGCCTGTTGATCTGCTCGGAGAGGAACGTGCCGAGCACGACCACCACGATGACGGAGATCACCAGCGTGCTGGTGACCACCTGGAGCTGGAGCGAGCGCCGCCACACGCTCCGTGTCCTGCCCGCCGCACGGCGCACCCGCCGGCGAACGCCGCCGAGAATCTGGCGGAGTGTCCGTCGGCGGGACCTCGTCTTCTTCGCCGGGGGCATGGCAGGGGAGGGGGAAGATCAGGCGGGGCCGGCTTTGTAGCCGACGCCGCGGACCGTCACCACGATCTCGGGGTGCTCGGGGTCCTTCTCGATCTTGGCCCTGAGCCGCTGTACGTGTACGTTGACCAGCCGCGTGTCGGCCGCGTGGCGGTAGCCCCAGACCTGCTCGAGCAGGACCTCACGGGTGAACACCTGGCGCGGCTTGCGAGCCAGCGCGACCAGGAGGTCGAACTCCAGCGGCGTGAGGTTGATCGTCTCCTCGCCGCGCTTGACCGAGTGACCGGCCACGTCGATGGTGATGTCGCCGATCTGGAGGATCTCGGGGGTCGGCTCGTCGGTACGGCGAAGCCGCGCCCGCACGCGCGCGACGAGCTCCTTAGGCTTGAACGGCTTGACGATGTAGTCGTCGGCGCCCGACTCGAGCCCGAGAACGACGTCGATCGTGTCGCTCTTGGCCGTGAGCATGACGATGGGAACCCCCGACTCCGCCCTGATCCTCCGCGCGACGTCGATGCCGTCGGCCCCCGGCAGCATCAGGTCGAGCAGGACCAGATCCGGGCGTGTATCCCGGAACGCGTCGAGGGCCTTGTCGCCGTCGGAGACAAATGACGGCTCGAAGCCTTCCCCTCGCAGCACGATCCCCAGCATCTCGGCGAGAGCGGCGTCGTCATCGACGACCAGCACGCGACCTTTCATGGCCCCTCATTCGTTCTACGCATTGTGGGACATACCCGCACGACCGCTGAAGGTTACCCTTGGTAGGCCCATGAGTGTGACATGAGCCATGCAATAGGCGAATTTTAGGTCCGCCCCCCGCGACCGCTATCTCAGTCTGCGGTAACAGAGCAACTTTCTGCCATCCCTGGACGCGAACCTTGACCGGATTCGCCGTGGAATGCGGGCAAGATGAGCCCGCGAATCCGTCCGGTGACACCGATGCCCCGTTCAGCGTGCCAGGATTGGGATATGTCAGACGGTCACGGTCCCCCGCCCGAGACGCCATCAGGCTGGTCGGCCGAACAGCCCCCGCCGTACAGCGCCCCGCAGGCCTCCCCGTGGACCGCGCCGGGCTCGCAGCAGCAGGTGCCCTACGGGCAGCCGTATGGCCAGCCCCCTCAGCAACAGCTGCCACTCGGACCCGGGCCCCAAACACCATATCCGCCCCATCCGCATCCTCAGCCCGGTTACGGCTACGCGCCTCACCCGCCGGCGCTCAGGCCGGGCATCATCCCGCTGCGCCCGCTGGGGCTCGGCGACATACTCGACGGCACGATCAAGCTGATCCGGTCCAACCCTAAGGCCGTGCTCGGCCTGTCGGCTGTCGCCGCGCTGCTCACCGCCGTGCCGGTGGCCGTGGGTCAGGCGTTCGTGCTCGACTCCATGGGCAGCGCCTTCGCCGACCCCGAGGCCACGTCCGGCGCTGAACTCACCACCGCGTCCGGTCTGGTCAGTCAGTACGGCGGCTCCCTGGTCTCCTTCGCGGTCGAGTTCCTGGTGGTCACGCTGCTGACCGGGATACTGACCCGGATCCTCGGCCGGGCGGTCTTCGGCGGCAACCTCAGCGCGGGCGAGGCGTGGCAGCTCGTCAAGGGCCGGGTGCCCGCGTTGTTCGGCGTCGTGGGGCTGATGGCCGCCATCATGGTGGTGCCGTTGATCGTGTTCGCGCTGCTCTTCGTGGCGATCGTGATGAACGCCTCCTCCGACAGCTTCGGCTTGCTGGCCGGGCTGATACTTCTGTTCATCGTCGTGTACATCCCGTACTACCTGTTCTTCACGACCCGCTTCGCGTTCGCCGCACCCGTCGCGGTGCTGGAGGGCAGGGGCCCGATCGACTCCATGCGCCGCTCGTGGCACCTGGTGACCGGCGACTTCTGGCGGGTGCTCGGCATCCTGCTGCTCACGTCCCTGCTGGTCGGGCTGGTCTCCGGCATCTTGTCGGTGCCCTTCACGCTGGCGGGCACGATGTTCGGCATGTTCGGCGCGGGCTCGGCGGCCACGGCCATCGTGTCGGCCGTGCTGATCGCGATCGGCGGCACGCTCGGCGCCATGATCACCTATCCGTTCCAGGCGGGGGTCGCCGGCCTGCTCTACGCCGACCGGCGCATGCGTAGCGAGGCGTTCGACCTCGTGCTGCAGACGGCGGCCATCGAGCAGCAGCGTCAAGGATGGGTGCACGCATCCGCGGACGAGCTCTGGCACCCGTCCAACTCCGCCAGGCGGTGACCGTGCTGATGGTCGCGCTATCCGCGGCCGCCGCCGGTCTCCGCCTCGACACCCCGATCGACCGGGACGAGGCCGCGCGGAGGGCCGCGGAGGAGCTGCTCAAGCCCGCCTACGAGAAGGAGTCGCTGGTCGACCAGATCTACCGGCGGGTCATGCAGTTCCTCGGCGACCTGATGGACGCGGCCACGGGCGGGGGCTCCGCCGGCGGGATCATCGCCGCCGTGGTGATCGTGCTGATCATTCTCGGGGTGATCGTGCTCATCTCGTGGCAGCTCCGCAAGACCGCGCGCAAGAACGCGCTCGCCATGGGCGGGCTGTTCGGTGAGCGGGCGATGACCGCGGCCGAGCACCGGGCGGCCTCCGCGGGGCTGGCCGCCGAGGGGCGCTGGACCGAGGCCATCCAGGAACGGCTCCGGGCCATCGCGCGTGACCTGGAGGAGCGCGCGCTGGTGGACGGCATGCCCGGGCGCACCGCTGACGAACTGGCCGCCGAGGCGGCCGTCTCTCTGCCGGGATTCGCGACGAGGCTCGCGGCCGCGGCGCGGTCGTTCGACGACGTGACGTACGGCGGGGTGCCGGGGACGCGGGAGGCGTACGAAGTGATGTCCGCCCTGGACGACCAGCTCCGCCAGGCCCGCCCCGTCCCGCTCGCGGTACCGGTCCCGGTGGGTGTGGGCGCGGCGGCTCCGGTCGGCGCCGCGGCCGTCCCCGTACCGGGAGGCCCGGTCGCGGGCCCTCCGGCCGGGATCGCGCCCGAGGCTCCGGTTGCGGGGCCGCCGGTAGGACAGCCCGCCGCACCGCCGATGGGACCGCCGCCGGCGCTGGGCGGAGGACAGCCGGGCGGCCCGGTGGAAGGGCCATCGTCAGGAGCGCCCGGCCGGCCCGGTGACGGGGCGGGTGGGGCGGCATGAGCGTGCTCACGGGACCCCCGGCCGGCAGCGCGCCGGCACAGACCGGCGGGTCCTACTCGACCTCCCCCACCGCCCGCTCCACCTGGCGCGGCAGCCGGATCATCGTGCTGCTCGGCCTGATCATCGTCCTCGCCGCGATCGCCGGCGTGCTGCTCAGCCCCCAGCGGGGCCCGTCGCGCCTCCTGGACCCCGACGACACATCCCTGGCGGGCTCCAAGGCGCTGGCCGAGGTGCTGAGGTCCCGGGGCGTACCGGTGGACCGGGTCGACTCCGTACAGGCGGCCGTGGACAAGGCGGCGACGGGCAACCGGCTGCTGCTGATCACGGACATGTCGTACTTCGACGAATACGCCCTGTCCAGGATCCCGGGCGACCGGCTGATCGTCGGCGACCAGCCCGGCCTCGCCGTTCTGGCACCGGGCGTGCACAGGGAGCTGAACACGGCGCGCACGCGCTCGCGCGAGCCCGAGTGCGAACTTCCCGCCGCCAAGGCCGCGGGCAGCGCGTACATGGGCGGCGCCGTCTTCACCGGCCCGGCGGGGGCCTCCGGCTGCTATCTGGGCGGAGATGGGTACACGCTGGTCAGCTTCTCAAACGGGAGCGGCGTCACCACGGTCGTCGGCGACGGCAGTTTCATGACCAACCAGCGCCTGGCCGAGGACGGCAACGCCGCGCTCGCGCTCAACCTGATCGGCACCGGCAAGCCGGTGACCTGGCTCGTACGCCCCGAGACCCCGCCCATCGCGGAGCTGCCGGGCGAGCGGGGCAAGTCGATGTACGACCTGATGCCCGAAAGCATCCGCTGGACGATCTACATGTCGCTCGTCGCCCTGGCCATAACCGCGTTCTGGCGCGGCAGGCGGCTGGGCCCGGTGGTGACGGAGAAGCTGCCCGTCGTCGTACGCGCGGCTGAGACCGTCGAGGGCCGTGGCAGGCTCTACCGGGCCAGGCGGGCCAGGCAGCGGGCGGCCGACTCGCTGCGCGCGGGCACGATCGACCGGCTCACGCCCAGGCTGGGGCTCGGGTCGGGGGCTGGGCCGCAGGAGGTCGTCGCGGCGCTCGCCGCCCGCACGGGCCAGGACGCCCACCAGGTCGGCGCGGCACTGTACGGGCCGCCGCCGGTGGACGACGCCGGGCTCGTCGGGTTGGCCGGATACTTGGACTTCATCGAAAGGCAGGTCAGTGAACTCTGAGGAGACTTTCCGCGTCACGAGCTTGGGCGACTCGGCCAGGGAGGCGCTGGGCGCGCTGCGTGCCGAGGTGTCCAAGGCCGTGGTCGGCCAGGACGCGGTGGTGACGGGGCTGGTCATCGCGCTGCTGTGCAAGGGGCACGTGCTGCTCGAAGGTGTGCCCGGCGTGGCCAAGACGTTGATGGTACGCACGTTGTCGGCGGCCCTGGCCCTGGATTTCAAGCGGGTGCAGTTCACGCCGGACCTGATGCCGGGTGACGTGACCGGGTCGTTGATCTATGACGCGAAGACCGCGGAGTTCGAGTTCCGCGAGGGGCCCGTGTTCACGAACCTGCTGCTCGCCGACGAGATCAACCGCACCCCGCCGAAGACCCAGGCGGCGCTGCTCGAGGCGATGGAGGAACGGCAGGTCAGCGTTGAGGGCTCGGCGCGGCGGCTGCCCGACCCGTTCGTGGTGTGCGCGACGCAGAACCCCGTCGAGTACGAGGGCACGTACCAGCTGCCCGAGGCGCAGCTCGACCGGTTCCTGCTCAAGCTGACCGTGCCGCTGCCGCCGCGCGATCAGGAGATCTCGGTGCTCGAACGGCACGCCCGCGGCTTCGACCCGCGCGACCTGAGCGAGGTGAAGGCCGTCGCCACGGCCGACGACCTCGCCCTTGGGCGGGAGGCGGTCTCCAAGGTGCATGTGGCGCCCGAGGTGCTCGGCTACATCGTGGACGTGGCCCGCGCCACCAGGAACTCGCCGTCGTTGCAGCTCGGCGTCTCGCCGCGTGGGGCCACGGCGCTGCTGGCGGCCTCGCGGGCGTGGGCGTGGCTGTCCGGGCGCCCGTACGTGACGCCTGACGACGTGAAGGCGCTGGCCAGGCCCGCCCTGCGGCACCGGATCCAGCTCAGGCCCGAGGCCGAGCTGGAGGGCGCGACCGCCGACGGCCTGCTCGACGGCATCCTGGCCTCGGTCCCGGTCCCGCGCTGATGGCACTTACGGTGGTGGTGCGCTGATGGCTCTCACGGGACGCGCCGGGCTGATCGCGGCGATCGGGATCGTGGTGGTGCTGCTGGCGCCCCAGCCCGGGGCCGCGCTGGCCGGGGTCTGCCTGCTGCTGGCCGCCGCGATCGTGGTGGACCTGGTGTTCGCCGGCGCCGTGCGCCCGCTGCGGTTCCACCGTTCCGGCGACACGCTCGTACGGCTCGGCCAGCGGGCCACGGTCGAGCTGATCGTCGAGAACCCCGGCTCCAGGCGCGTACGCGGCGCGCTCAGGGACGCCTGGCCGCCGTCGGCGGGAGCCACCCCGCGCGTCGCCGAGCTGGACGTGCCCAAAGGTGAGCGCCGCAAGATCGTCGTGACGCTCGCTCCAACCAGGCGGGGCGACCGGTCGTCCGTGGCGGTGACCGTGCGCTCGGTCGGGCCGCTGGGCCTGGCCGCCCGCCAGGGCAGCCACCAGGCGCCGTGGTCGGTACGCGTGCTGCCGCCTTTCCTGTCGCGCAAACACCTGCCGTCCAGGCTGGCCAGGCTCCGCGAGCTGGACGGCCAGCACCCGGCGCTGGTGCGCGGTCAGGGGACGGAGTTCGACTCGCTGCGGGAGTACGTGGTGGGCGACGACGTACGTTCCATCGACTGGCGGGCCACGGCACGCCGCCACGACGTCGTGGTACGCACCTGGCGCCCGGAACGCGACCGCCGCGTGCTGATCGTGATCGACACCGGCCGTACGTCGGCGGGCCGGGTGGGCGACGCGCCGATCCCCATGACGGGGGCCGCGCCGGGCGGCGGCGGGCTGCTGGTGAGGCCGGATCCGCGCCCGGCGCCCGGCTGGCCGCGGCTCGACTGGTCGATGGACGCGGCGCTGCTGTTGGCCGCGCTGGCCGCCCGGGCCGGTGACCAGGTGGACTTCCTCGCCTACGACCGGGCCGTGCGCGCCTGGGTGAGCGGAGCCTCCCGGACTGAGCTGCTGTCGTCGCTGGTCAACGTGATGGCGCCGATCGAGGCCGAGCTGATCGAGGCCGACTCGCAGGGCATGGTGGCGGCCATCCTGGCGCGGGCCAAACGGCGCTGCCTGGTCGTGCTGCTCACCGACCTCAACTCGGCGGCGCTGGACGAGGGGCTCATGCCGGTGCTTCCCCAGCTGTCGTCGCGTCACCTGGTGCTGGTGGCCGGGGTGTCGGATCCCCGGGTGGCGGCCATGGCGGGCCGCCGGGGGTCTGCCGAGGAGGTGTACGACGCGGCGGCGGCTGAGCACACCCAGCTCGAACGCCGGCGGATCACGGCGCGGCTGCGGCGGCACGGGGTGGAGGTCGTGGACGCTCCTCCGGAGGACATCGCCCCCGCGCTGGCGGACGCGTACCTTGCCCTGAAGGCGGCAGGCCGGCTCTAGGCCCGCACTTCGCCTCCCACCGTAGGCGACTCTCCCGCCGCCATCGGTGACCGTCCTTTGGGGAAGGCCGGGGGCCCGTGGTGACCGTCCCTTGGAGGGCGAAGGGGCGTTGGTGGCTGTCCCCTTGGTGGGCGGGTCAGGCCGTGGGGGCGACGTCTGGGGCGCGTTCGATGTCGCCGGTCTCGTTCTGGCGGAGGGCGCGGCGGCCGAAGGCGATCACATACGTCAGGAACGCCACCTCGGCGAGCACGCCGATCCCGACGCGCGCCCACGTGGGCAGCCCGGACGGCGTGACGAACGCCTCGATCAGCCCCGACACGAACAGCACCACGACGAGCCCCAGCGCCACGCTCATCACCGCCCGCCCCTGCTCGGCCAGCGCCTCCGCGCGGCGGCGCGGCCCGGGGTCGATGACCGTCCAGCCCAGGCGCATGCCCGCGGCCGCCGCCAGGAACACGGCGGTCAGCTCAAGCAGCCCGTGCGGCATGATCAGGCCGAAGAAGATGTCCAGCTTGTCGCGGGAGGCCATGAGACCGCCCGAGACGCCGACGTTCTCGGCGTTCGCGTAGAGCATGTACGGGATCGGCAGACCGAGCAGCACCGAAGAGATGATCACCTGCGCGGAGACCCACGCGTTGTTCACCCATACGCGGCTGGCGAAGGAGGAGGCCGGGTTCTCGGAGTAGTAGTCGGCGAAGTCGTGGTTGACGAGCTGGGTGATCTGTTCCGGCGAGGCGATCGACGACTGCACCTCGGGATTGGCGGCCACCCAAGCGCCCATCACCCACGCCACCACCGTGAACGCCACCGCGCTCGCCAGCCACCACCACCGCGCCCGGTAGGCCACCACGGGGAACGACACCGTGAAGAACCGCACCAGCTCCCGCCAGGCAGGCGTGTGCGCGCCGGTCACGGCGGACCTGGCCCTGGCCACCAGCGCCGACAGCCGCCCGGTCAGCATCGCGTCCCTGGACGAGGAGCGGACGATGGACAGGTGCGTCGACGCCCGCTGATAGAGGTCCACCAGCTCGTCGACCTCGGCGCCGGTCAACGACGAGCGGTGCTTGACCAGGTAGTCGAGCCGGTCCCACACGGGGCGGTGTGCTGTGATGAACGCATCGATGTCCACCCGAACATTCTGGCCGCTCAGTCAGGGCGACATAGCCGTTAGGCTCCATATATGTCAGAGGTTGTGACCGGCGACGCGGTCGTCGTCGAAGTGCGGGTCGCCCAGATGCCCTCGCGTGCGCTGGCGATCATCATCGACATGGCCGTCCAGTTCACCGTGCTGATCGCCACCTATGCGATCTTGGGGGCGTTCGCGGTCATCTCGGACTCGGCGATGTTCGGGGCCGTGATGATCGTGCTCATGGTGCTGGTGCTGGTCGGCTACCCCGTGATCTTCGAATCCCTCTCCAGGGGGCGCAGCCTCGGCAAGCTGGCTCTCGGTCTTCGGGTGGTCGGCGACGACGGCAGTCCCGAGCGCTTCAGGCAGGCGCTGTTCAGGGGCCTGGCCGGGGTCGTGGAGTTCTGGATGCTCTCCGGGGCGCCCGCGCTGATCGCGTCGCTGGTCTCGCAGCGGGGCAAGCGGCTGGGCGACGTCTTCGCGGGCACCATCGTGATCTCCGAGCGGGCGCCGCGCGACTCCGGGCAGTTCATCGTGATGCCGCCGCCGCTGGCGGCCTGGGCGGCCACGCTGGAGCTCTCCCAGCTCCCCGACGAGGTGGCACAGGCCGCCAGGCAGTACCTGTCGCGCTGGCACGACCTGTCGCCGCATGTTCAGCACGAGATGGGAGTGCGGATCGCGACCCAGGTGGCGGCGTTCGTCTCGCCCGCGGCACCGGCCGGAGTGCCGCCGCACGCATACTTGAGCGCCGTCCTGGCCGAGCGCCGCAGGAGGGATCAGGTACGCCTCGCGCAACGCGCCGGCAACGGCCTCCCGCCCCAAGGCTTCCAGCCTCAGTACCAGCAGCCGGGGCCGTACCAGCAGCCGATCTCAGGGCCATACCAGCAACCGGCCTCAGTCCCGTACCAGCAGCCAGCTCCAGGCCCGTACCAGCAACCGGCTCCGGGGCCGTACCAGCAGCCGGGGCCCTACGCGCAGCCCCAGCCGAACTCCCAGGTCGGTGCGCCCCACAGGCCTCCGGCCGCACCCGCGCCGGAGCCGCCGAAGGCGACTCCGGGCGGGTTCGCGCCGCCTCAGTGAGCACGGCGCCGGCCGTGTTACCCGGCGGCCGGATCCGTCAGTCGTGCCACCCGTTCTGGTACGACCCCTGGGTCTGCACGTTCAGCCGGTCGGTACGGACACCCCTGGCGCTGTCTGTGAGCGGATCGCTGATCTTGATGACGTCGAGGCCCTCGTGGAAGTCGGCCCCGTAGATGTAGCCGTTGTAGTAGTAAGCGGACCAGATGCCGCCGCCACCGCCCGCCGAGCGGGGACCGCGCTCGAAGTAGCCGATCTCCCTCGGGTGGGCGGCGTCGGTGAAGTCCCAGACCGACAACCCGCCCATGTACCAGGCCTGGACCATGATGTCCCGGCCCTTGACGGGGATGAGCGAGCCGTTGTGCGCGACGCAGTTCTCGCTGTCGGCCTGGTAGCGCGGGATCTTGAAGTAGCTCTTGAACGTGAACTGCCCGTTCGAGATGTCATAGATCGCGTCCGCGCCACGGTTCGGCCCGGTCGCCTCGTTGCAGGTGGCCGCGCCGCCGCCGCCGAGCTCGTCGGTGAAGATGACCTTCTTGGCATCGTTGCTGAAGGTCGCCGAGTGCCAGAACGCGAAGTTCGGGTCCGTGGTCCTGGCGGTGATCTTCGGGTTCAGCCGGTCCGAGATGTCGAACAGCACGCCGTCACCCATGCACGCGCCCGCCGCGATGTCCTTCTCGGCGTAGGCGGTGATGTCGTGGCAGCCGCTGGTCGGCAGCAGCAGGCCGGGCTGGGTCTCGTTGCCGCCGTCGGGGAAGACCACCGGGGTGGCCGCGACCGCCGCAGACGCCGGGTCCTTGAGCGGCACCTTGATGATCGAGATCTTGTCGTGCGGCGGCAGGCAGTCGGGGAACGTGGCGCTCGGGTTGTAGGACGAGACGTAGATGTAGACGTTCTTGTCCCGGTCGCGGCCCTTACCCGGCACCAGGGTCAGGGTGTGGGAGCCGCAGTTCGTCTCGACCGACTTGATGTACTTCGGGCTGGCCTTGTCGGAGACGTCGAAGATCCTGACGCCCTCCCAGGCCTCCTTGTGGTCGGCGGTCAGGGCCGTGCTGTTGCACGAGTCGTCGCTCCGCGAGGAGTCGACGGCGGTGAACAGCAGGTTGCCGTAGACGGTGACGTCCATCTGGGAGCCCGGGCAGACGACCGAGCTGACGGGCTTGGCCTTCTTGGGGTTGCGGATGTCGTAGATCGAGAAGCCGCCGTAGTTACCGACGTATGCGTAGTCGCCCTGGAAGGCGATGTCGGTGTTGATCGTCGAGGCGATCGGGGCGGGTTTGGGGATGTTCAGTACGTGGGTCACGTTGGGGCTGGTGACCACGGTGTCGGGCGGTGGGATGTCGGCGGCCATGGCGGGCATGCCGGTCAGCGCTAACGCGACGGCTGCCGCGACCGCCACGAGGGCACGGCGCGGATTGGACACTCCGGAGCCTCCTTGATCGTGTGTCCGGACAAAGCGAAAGCGGCGAGGACCCGCCGGGATCCTCGCCGCTTGACGTCAGTGGCCGTGTTCGGGATACGACCCCTGGGTCTGCGCGTTCAGGGAGTCCATCTTGACGCTGTTCGCCTGGTTGGTACGCGAGTCGTTGATCTTCAGGACGTCCAGGCCCAGGTTGAAGTCGGACCCGTAGATGTAGCCGTTGTAGTAGTACGCCGACCAGAATCCGCCGTCGAGCGGCGGCGCGGTGTTGTCGGGGCCGCGCTCGAAGAACGCGATCTCCTGCGGGTGCGCCGAGTCGGTGAAGTCGACCACCGAGATCCCGCCCTGGTACCACGCCTGGACCATGATGTCGCGGCCCTTGACCGGGATCAGCGAGCCGTTGTGCGCCACGCAGTTCTCCGTGTCGGCCTGGTAGCGCGGGATCTTGAAGTAGCTCCTGAACTGGAGCTGCCCGTTCACGATGTCGTAGTACGCGTTGGCGCCCCGGTTCGAGCCGATGGCCTCGTTGCAGGTGGCCCTGGTGCCACCGCCGAGCTCGTCGGTGAAGATGACCTTCGTGCCGTCGTTGTTGAAGGTGGCCGAGTGCCAGAAGGCGAAGTTCGCCTCGTCGCGCACCCTCGCGGTGACCTTGGGCTGCTCGGGGTCGCGAATGTCGAGCAGGATGCCGTCACCCATGCACGCGCCCGCGGCGATGCCCTTCTCCGGGTACGCGGTGATGTCGTGGCAGCCGGTGGTGGCGGACTTGCTGTTGGGATACGACCCCGGAACGCCGGGGTTGCCGCCGTCGGGGAAGAGGTTCGGCGTCGCGATCACCGTGGCGGCCGTCGGGTTACTCAGCGGCACCTTGATGATCGAGATCAGGTCGTGGGGTGGCTTGCAGTCCGGGAACGTGTCGCTCGGCGAGTAGGAGGAGACGTAGATGTAGACGTTCTCGCCCCTGGGGTCGGGCACCAGCGTGTTCGTGTGGGAGCCGCAGTTCGTCTCGACCGACTTGATGTACTTCGGGTTGGTCTTGTCGGAGACGTCGAAGATGCGGATGCCCTCCCACGACTCCTTGACGGAGGCGGGCTGGGAGGTGCTGCTGCACGAGTCGTTGTTGCGCGAGGAGTCGACGGAGCCGAACAGCAGGTTGCCGTAGATGGACATGTCCATCTGGCCGCCCGGGCAGACCACTGAGCTGACCAGCGAGGTCTGCTTCGGGTGCTTGATGTCGTAGATCGAGAAGCCGTAGTAGTTGCCGACGTAGGCGTAGTCGCCCTGGAACGCCATGTCCGTGTGGATGTCGGCCAGGGCTTCGGGCTTCGGCACGTTGGTGACGTGCTTGATGTTGGGGCTCATGACGATCTCGCCGGGAGCCGGGATGTCCGCGGCCTGGACCGGTAAGGCCACGCCGCCCAGCAGCGCGACCGCCGCCACCAGGGTGAGGGCCCTGCGGAGGGTGAACACTCGGGATCTCCTATAAAGGGGGCATAAATCTAGGTCATCCTCGCCTTTTCCGACCTCCACAGGCCAGCACACAACTTGTCAATTTTTGTTCCGGTTCGTCCTCTTTAAATTTGTCCAGTTATGGCCTAGAGTGCGCATTCTCGACCGAGTCAGTCAGGGAGGTTGGGTGCGCGCCGCGCTCATTGTCGTCATGGGTACGGTCGTTGCCCTCTCCGGCTGCAGCAGCTCTCCGCCGCAGGCCCCGCGCGCCGACTCGACCGCGCCGGTGATCGCTCCCGGCCGCCCCGGCGAGCAGGCCAAGACGCTGTCGCCGAGCGAGGCCGCCACCGCCGTCCCCTCGGCCACCGCCAATGCGGCCGACATCAAGTACGTCCAGGACATGATCATCCATCACCGGCAGGCCCTGGACATGGCCCTCCTCGCCCCCAGCCGGGCGGACTCGGCCAAGTTGAAGAGCCTGGCCGGCCGGATCAAGGACGCCCAGGGACCGGAGATCCAGTTCATGACGACCTGGCTGCAGGAGCAGGAGCAGTCGGTGCCCGACCATCACGCCGCGCACGACGGCATGCCGGGCATGGCCACGCCCGAGCAGCTCGAGGCGCTGAAGGCGGCCAAGGGCAAGGACTTCGACCGGATGTTCCTGCAGCTCATGATCAACCACCACCTCGGCGCGATCAAGATGTCGGAGCAGGTCCTGACCAGCGGCTCCCACATCCGCGTCGAGGAACTGGCCACCGACGTCAGCGTGACCCAGGCAGCCGAGATCCGCCGCATGCAGGAGATGCAGTCCGCCCTCTAGCCCCCTTTCGGCCCCGGTTCCACGCCGTCCGACCGGCTTCCACCCTCCGCACCCGTTTCCCGGGACTTGGGGACGCACCTCCAGCACCCCACTTCCAAGCTCCTGGCAGGCGCGTCAGACGTCCCGCCTCCATGCCTCCGGTCCGGCAAGGTCCTGGCAGGTGCGTCGGACGTCCCGCCTCCATGACTCCGGCGGGTGCATCCGGCGGGCGACGGCCGGGGTAGCGGCGGGTCGTTGGGGGGGCGTGCCGACCAGAGGGCCGAGGGGCGCTGGGGCGCGGCGGTCCGGAGTGCGGATGGGCGCTGGGGCGTATCCGCGGGGGAACCGGTGGCCACGGAGCCTCGCGTGCCGTCCGTCGCCGGGCCGGTCAGGAGCCGACGCGCCAGGAGTGCAAGTAGTCCTCCTGCTCAGGGGTGAGCACGTCGATGCCGATGCCGGCGGCGGCCAGCTTGAGCCTGGCCACCTCGTGGTCGATCTCCTCGGGAACGTCGTAGACGCCGGGGTCCAGCCGGGAGCGCTCGCCCGCCAGCCAGGCCACGGCGAGGGCCTGCGCGGAGAACGACATGTCCATGACGGCCGCGGGATGGCCCTCGGCGGCGGTGAGGTTGACCAGCCGCCCCTCGGCGAGCAGCAGCAGTCGCCGGCCGTCGGGCATGACGTACTCGTCGGTGTTGGGCCGCACCCCGCGGTGCACCTCGGCGGCCATCTCGTCCAGCGCCCGCACGTCGATCTCCACGTCGAAGTGCCCGGCGTTGGCCAGGATCGCGCCGTCCTTCATGACCGACAGGTGCTCGGCCCTGATCACGTCGCGGTTGCCCGTCACGGTGACGAACAGGTCGCCGACCATCGCCGCCTGCGCCATCGGCCGCACTTCGTAGCCCTGCAGGGTCGCGTCGAGCGCCTTCACGGCGTCGATCTCGGTCACGATCACCCGCGCCCCGAACCCCTTGGCCCGCTCGGCCACGCCCCGCCCGCAGAACCCGAACCCGGCCACGACGACCGTGCGGCCGGCGAGCATGGTATTGGTGGCGCGCATGATGCCGTCGAGCGTGGACTGTCCGGTGCCGTAACGGTTGTCGAACATGCGCTTGGTACGCGTGTCGTTCACGGCCACCATGGGGAACCGCAACGCGCCCTCCGCGGCCATCTGCCGGAGCCTGATGATCCCGGTGGTGGTCTCCTCACAGCCGCCGCTGACACGTTCGAGCAGGTCAGTACGTTCGGTGTGGAGGATGTTCACCAGATCGCACCCGTCGTCGAGCACGAGATCGGGCTCGATATCGAGCGCCTGGTGAATGTGCCGGTAGTAGGTGGCCCGATCGACCCCCGCGCGCGCGTGCACGCCGATCCCATACATCCGCAGCGCCTCACCCACGTCGTCCTGAGTGGACAGGGGGTTGGACGCGGCCAGCGCGATCTCGGCGCCTCCGGCCTTCAACGCCCCCATCAAGATGGCGGTCTCGGCGGTGACGTGGAGGCAGGCAGCGATCTTCAACCCGTCAAGCGGCCGCTCGAGCCCGAACCGCTCGCCGATCGCAGTCAAAACCGGCATCGAACGAGCAGCCCAGGAGATCTGCCGCTCGCCACTTTCCCAGAGATCCATGCCAGCCCTTTGAGCGAAGAAGATGGCCAAGAATACGCGTCGTCACGGCGAGCAACCCGCGAGCCTTCACGACCGGCCATGACAGACGGAGGTGACGTCGGCGCGTGCGGCCCACCGTGCGTAGCCGTAACGGATGGGTTTGATGGGCGCGGCCCACCATGCGCCGCCCGTAACGGATGGGTTTGATGGGCGCGACCCACCGTACACAGCTGTACAAGATGCGGGTGATGGGCCTCGAAAAGGGAGAGCTCCGGGAGGCGAGAAACCCCCCGGAGCTCATGAGAATTTAGTACCGGTAGTGGTCGGACTTGTAGGGGCCCTCGACGTGGACGCCGATGTAGGAGGCCTGTTCCTTGGTGAGCTCGGTCAGCTTGACGCCCAGGGCGTCGAGGTGCAGGCGAGCGACCTTCTCGTCCAGGTGCTTGGGCAGGGTGTAGACGCCGATCGGGTACTCGGACGTCTTCGCGAACAGCTCGATCTGCGCGATCACCTGGTTGGTGAACGAGTTGGACATGACGAAGCTCGGGTGGCCGGTCGCGCAGCCGAGGTTCATCAGCCGGCCCTCGGCCAGGACGATGATCGAGTGCCCGTCGGCGAAGACCCACTCGTCGACCTGCGACTTGATGTTGCGCTTCTCGATGCCGGGCAGCTTGGCGAGGCCGGCCATGTCGATCTCGTTGTCGAAGTGGCCGATGTTGGAGACGATCGCCTGGTGCTTCATCTTCGCCATGTGGCCGGCGGTGATGATGTTGAAGTTGCCGGTGGCGGTCACGAAGATGTCGGCGATGCCGACGACCTCGTCCAGCGTGGTCACCTGGAAGCCGTCCATGGCCGCCTGGAGCGCGCAGATCGGGTCGATCTCGGTCACGATGACCCGGGCGCCCTGGCCGCGCAGCGCGTCGGCGCAGCCCTTGC
>NZ_JBFAMX010000172.1:0-18779 GCF_040659615.1 Nonomuraea sp. NPDC049784 | reverse complement strand
TGGGACGCGCTGCTGCCCGGGGTGGCGGCGCTCGCACTGGTCGCCTCGCCGCCGTTCCTGGCCGCCTACGACGTGCGGTACGTGATCCCGGCGATCCCGCTGGTCTGCCTGGCCGTGGGGTTGACCCTCGGCGCCCGCTCGCCGTCCCTCCGTGAGCCGGCCGAGGCCGCGCGAGAGCCGCTCAACGTGGGCTGAGCCCTTCTTCGATGAGAAGCTGAATGCTACGGTCTCATCTGTAAAGGAATTCTTACACGTGATGGGAAGCTGTGACGGTGACCGGGCCGACGGGTGACGACCTGGTCGAGATATTCGGTGCGCTGGCCAACCCGCTGCGGCTGCGCATCATGGCGGAGCTGGCGAACGGGCGCGACTACGTGAGCCATCTGGCCCGCGAGATCGGGGTGAGCCGCCCGCTGCTCCACATGCACCTGCGACGACTCGAAGCGGCCGGTCTGATCGCCGGCAGCCTGGAGCTGTCCGACGACGGCAAGGCCATGAAGTACTACGAGGTCACGGATTTCAGCCTGCACCTGACCGCGTCGGCGCTGGCCGAGGCGGCCAAGACACTCACCAGGTCGGACCCGGAGAAGGGTCCTGGACCCAAGGAGCACTCCTGATGATCGATTCTTGGCCCGGGGCGATTTTCTCGCTCGGCGTGCTGCTCGTGGTCGGCTTCTTGATCGCCCTGTTGGTCGTGGGGAGGTTCGAGACCCGCAAGGCCAGGCTCGACGCCGGGCAGGCGGACGATCTGCGGCAGCTCGTGCACCGGTTCGAGCAGCTCGCCGAGAACACGCTGGACGCCCAGCAGCGCGTGGCCGCCGACCTGGCCGAACTGCGCTCCCGTACGGCCTCGATCGAGCAGATCTTACGCACCGTCGAGTAGGAGGCATCACGGTGACGGGCAAGCCGTACGTCGCCCGCTCGCGGAGCCTATCCCTGGAAGCGGGCGACGAAGCGGCGCTGCCAGGGGGTCTCGACGGCGTGTGCCGCGTAGTGCTCGCGTACGTAGGCGACAGCCTGGTCATTGGGGACCCCGTCGAGCACGGCCAGGCAGGCCAGCGCCGTGCCGGTACGTCCGCGGCCGCCGCCGCAGGCGATCTCGACGCGCTCGGACCCGGCGCGTGCCCATGCCTCTCGGAACGCGTCGGCGGTCGCGCCTCGATCGGACGGTAGCCAGAAGTCGGGCCAGCGCAGCCACCGGTGCTCCCAGTCGACGGACGGGGGCCGGCGGCCCAGCAGGTAGAGAGCGAAGGCCGGGCGCGGGCCGTCCGGTAGCGGGTGTCTCAGGCCCCGGCCACGGACGAGCCGGCCCGAGGGCAGTCGCAGCACGCCCGTCGCTGTGGGCTCCCAGGTGGTGATCACGATGAAAGAGCGTAGCCACCGGGTGATTCGGGCGCCTTGCGGACGCGGTGCCGGGCCCAGGCGATCACGGCTGCGAGGAAGACGGCGTTGGAGGCATACTTGCCCGCGTCGGAGGCCGGGACGAGACGTTAGGAACGGCGGGGCATCCGTCGTTCGTCCAGCGGATGGTGACCTTGGTCGAACTGGGCGCTCAGAGACCGAAGGCTCCGCCCTCCACGAGGATGACCAGGCCGAGCCCGATGAGGACGAGCGGAAGCAGGATGTGCCCCCATCGGCTGAGGGCCTTGGCGATCAGCGGCCGGGTGGCGAAGAACCTCCCGGCCAGGCACCAGACGGCGACCAGGATGAGGAAGACGACCACGTACACGCTCGTGCCCGACATGCCGGATGTGGCGAAGACCGGTACGTAGACCCCGATGTTGTCGCCGCCGTTGGCGAACGTGACCGCGGCGACCTCCAGTGCCTTCGGCCCGCCATCCCGCGCGGGCTCCTCGCCGTCCGCGTCTTCACGGTTGCGCCACCCTTGCCAGGCGGCCTTGAGTCCCAGGGCGAGCGGTAGCAGGCCCAGGTACGGAATGACGGAGTCGGGCAGGAACGTGGCGCCGAAGGCCGCGGCGACGGCGACCACCAGGATCGCGGCGAAGCCGGTGTACTGGCCGAGCGTGATCCGCAGGGCGGAGCCGCGGCGTCCGGCTCCCTGGGCGAAGAAGAGGGCCAGGATGACGATGTCGTCGATGTTGGTGACGGCGAACAGGCCGGCGGCTTGCCCGATGGTGCCCGCGTTCACGAAGGTGGGGGTTCCTTCCGCTGGTGGGATCTGTCCGTGCCTGGCACCGTACCGGACCGAGAGCCGCCGCCCGCCGAAGCTGCGAGCCGGCCTCGCTAGGAGCTCGCGCTGGGTACCCCTTCCACGCGCCATCGCCCGTGACGTCGGCCCGCAGTGCGCACCAGCCAACCCTGCGCGGCGCAGCGGACCAACCTTGCACGAGTCGGGCGCGCCCGCGGCGGCGGTGGCCCACACGTCGGTCGCTGATCCGCCGGGATGCCGTCCCCCGGTGCACCACAGCGGGCCGCCCCTGCGCGATTCGGGCACGGCACACCGGCAAGCGCGCGACCAAACGCGGCCGCCCCACCGACACGCCCTGGCCACGATCATCACGGGCGGAAACCTCTCTGACGATCTGCGAGCGGAGCTCATTTCATAGCCGAAAGACGACGGCCGCCTTCGCGCGTTTACTCAATGGGGACATTCCAGCTGAGTGCTTTCACGACACGAATGACCCCGGTACGGCAACCGGTCGGGGAACCGAAATTGCCGTAACCCCTCACCACGATCGCCGCATGTTTGGCTTGGATCCGCCGGGATGATCATCGGGCTGGGAATCCGCAGGTGGGCGGTGGGACGCCGCACGGTGCGTCTACGTCGACCTGGGCCTCAGCACTCCCATTGAAGTACCGGTCCGAGCCCACTCGAGGACGCCGCCAAATTGGTCCACGAAGAATCGCAGGTGCCTCCCGGACTTTCCGAGGCCCGGAGAGGAGGACCTTTCGACAAGCTGGTGTCGGCCGGCCGCCGCAAGGAAGCCGTTTTCGTCGTACGGAGCACAGAGAATATGAGCCGGCCCGTAGCAGAGGCGTTCGCCTCCTCCCGGGACGGGACGCGTAGCCAGGGCCGGGCTTGGCGGCCGAGCGGCGGCGTACGTCGGCGGGTCATCGGATGATCTTGCTTCGCCCTCGGGAGCGGCCCACAGCCCGGCCCAGCCAAACATGATGATGTCTCGCGTTTGGGGCTGGAGTTGACTCCTGGGCCTCCAGCTTTCTGACGTGATTTGTGGGAATAATGGTGACTGCTGGTGAACTCTCCCTCATCCTTTGTTATGGTCACTCCTCGTCCGGGATTGGGACAACCCTTACCTAGGAGGATCATGCGGACCCCGAGGATCGTCGCCCTGACTACGGCTGTGGCGGCGGCCGCCGCTCCCATGCTGGCTCTCGCGTCCCCAGCGATCGCCGAACAGAGCACTACAACGACCACGCAGACCGTCCAGAACGGCCCACTGGACTGGCTCGCCCTTCCGGCTCTCGGCGCCACCGATTGGCTGCAGCGTGTCAAGCAGCTAGTGAGCACGGGCTACGTGCCCGAGGTGCTGAGCGTGACCAACGCGGCCAACCCGCAGTACATGTCCGTGTGGGTCAAGGACACCACCCGCAAGGTGAACGTCCTGCAGGGCCTGTCGGCGACCAACCTGCAGCAGCGCATCGCTGATCAGCTGAAGCTCGGCTACCAGCCGGCCCTGATCTCAGGCGCCGGTTCGGGCGCGGGCGCCGTCTTCGCGGTCGTCTTCGAGAAGACCACCGAGAAGATCCAGTCCAAGCTCGGCCTGACCAAGGACGCCTTCGTCACCCTCAACACCAAGCTCGCCGCCGCCGGTTACACGCTGGGCTCGCTGGACGTGTACGGCACGGTCGAGAAGCCGCTCTACGCGGCCGTCTGGGTCGTCGGGGGCGTCGCGGGCACCGTCCAGGTGACCACCGGTCAGACCGTGGAGCAGCGCGGTCAGGAGCTGCTGGCCAAGGCGAAGCAGGGCCTGCACCCCGTTCTCATGTCCATCGAGCCCGGCAAGCTCTTCACCACCGTGTGGAGCAAGGGCAGCGCGACCGGGCTGAAGGAATACCTGAACCTGTCCCGCGTGACGTACACGCTCAAGTCCACCGAGATGAAGGCACTGGGTTACAAGCCCGAGGTCCTGGACACCGACGGCAACCTCATCGCGGGGATCTGGAGCAAGGGCTAAGAGCTGGTGCGCGCCGGGCCTGTGGTGCCGAGTCCGGGCCATGGGCAGCTGCGCAGGCGTGTGCGATGGCCCGAGTCGCTGTTCTCCCTCACAGTGCTCGGGTCGCGCGCCAACCGCCTGCACCACCCCGCACCGCGCCGCTCGCAGCGCCCCGGCCGGCTACGTCACCTGGGCCGCGTCGCGGGAGATGGCCCGCCGCGGCTGAAGGGCTCCTCCCGGACGGAAGGAACCCTTCAGCTAGGCAGGTTGTGGTGGGGTGTCAGGCGCGTGTCCACCGCTGGTTGGCACCGCCTGAGCAGTCCCAGATCTGCAGCCGGGTGCCGTTGGCCGAGCTGACGCCGGTCGCGTCGAGGCACTTGCCGGCCTGGGGATTGACTATCTGGCCGGTGCCGGAGTCGTAGGTCCATTTCTGGGCACCCGTGCCATTGCAGTCGTACAGCTGCACCTGTGCGCCGTTGGCCGTGGAACCGCTGGCGACGTCCATGCACTTGCCGAGCGCGCGCACCGACCCGTCGCTGTTCCACGTCCAGCTTTGGGCGGCGGTGCCGTTGCAGTCCCAGAGTTGAACGGCTGTGCCGTTGGCGGTGCCGGCACTGGCCACGTCCACGCACTTGCCGCCGATGCCGGTGATCTGGCCGCCACCGGGGCCGCCGGTGGGCGGGGCGTAGACCCGGACGTAGTCGACGGTCAGGGTTTGCGGGAAGGTCGTGGAGCCGTCAGGGTAGCCGGGCCAGTACCCGCCGACCGCCACGTTCATGATCATGAAGAACGGGTGGTCGAAGACCCAGCGGTTGCCGCCGAGGTCGGCCGGAGTCCGGCGCTGGTACTCGACGCCGTCGACGTACCAGACGATCAGGTTCGGGGACCAGTCGACGGCGAAGGTGTGGAACGCGTCGGCGAACGCGCCGTTGATCGAGTACGGCGCGCCGATGCCGCCGGAGCCGGAGTAACCGGGGCCGTGGATGGTGCCGTGTACGGTGCTGGGTTCGCGGCCGATGTTCTCCATGATGTCGATTTCGCCGCTGTTGGGCCATTGGACCGACCCGATGTTGTCACCGAGCATCCAGAAGGCCGGCCAGATGCCCTGGCCACGGGGCAGTTTCATGCGTGACTCGAACCGTCCGTAAGCCCGTGTGAAGGTGGCCGCGGTGAGCAGGCGGGCGGAGGTGTACTGGCAGGTGCCGTAGTGGCACTGGTAGTTGGACGGGTTTTCCCGGCGGGCGGTGATCACCAGGTTGCCGGCGCCGTCCATGGCGGCGTTACGAGTGCTGTTGGTGTAGTACTGCTGCTCATTGTTGCCCCAGCCGCTGCCGCCGATGTCGAAGCGCCATTTCGACTGATCGACGGCGCTGCCGGAGGAACCGTTGAACTCATCGGACCAGACGAGCGGACCGGGGGCGGGAGCGGCGGTGGCGGTGCCTGTCATTGGGACGAGCAGCGCGATCACCGCGACGAGAGCGGCACCGATGGCGGGCAAGGCTCTGGAATGGGGGGTGCGGACCATGTGGGTTACCTCATCGGATCCACGGATGTAGTTTTACGGAAACCTTCCGGCACTATCAGCATCGCTGTCAAGAGAGCGCTCTCTTACATTTAAGGCGGCGATTGACTGATCGGTTCCGTTGCCTTAGGCGAAGGATTCCAGGCGTAACGCCGGGATCATGCAGGATTTGGTGACGGTGCGCCTAGTCGGCCCTGTCTGGGGCGGAGAGCGCTCCAGCACCGATTCCGCGATGAGCGTTACCGGGGTTCCGGTCAGTTCGGCGCGGAAGTGCGTACCGTGCGGCCTCGAGCTCGGAGAAGCGAGACGATCAGCCCGGCGACGGCAGTACGGACAGCTCGCAGGGATAGGCGTCGGGCGGTGCGCTCAGCACCCAGCAGATCATCGCGGCGATCGTCTCGGGCCGGATGCACCTGCCGGGATCGTACGGGCGGCCGAAAGCGCTCCTGACCTCGCCCAACAGGTCCGTCGCGGTCGCGCCGGGATAGACCGTGGTGACACGCACTCCGTAGGTCGCCTCCTCCTCGCGTAACGAATCGGCCAGCTCCCGCAGCGCCGCCTTGCTGCCGACGAACGCCGACCAGCGGGCCACTCCACTCATTCCGGGCGCGGCGTTGACGAAGACCACATGGCCGCGGGAACGTCGTAGCGCGGGGAGAGTCAGCCGTACCAGCTCGGCGGCGGAGCCCACGTTCACCGCCAGCGTCCGCCGCAACGTCTCGGAATCGGCGTCGGCGACGGACGCCACCGGGGAGATCCCCGCGCAATGCACCAGCGCCTGTACATCCGCCAATTGCCCCGCGTCCTCCAGCGTTCGCATGGCGGCGGCCAGCGTTCCAGGCTCGGCGAGATCCGCCTCGATCCCCCGTACGTCCAGCCGCCCGACATCGCGCCCCACGGCAGTCACTTGATGCCCGGCCTCCACCAGCGCGCCGACCAGCGCCACCCCAATCCCGCCGGTGGCTCCGGTCACCAGCACATGTCCCATGACAGCTCCCATCCCTCGGCACGCGGTCCTTGATCATTTCACGCCCGGCATGATGCAGTCGGGTATGACGGTGGAAGAGAGCGCCGGGGCTCAGCGGAACCGATTTGTTGCGGCGATCGCCTGCGCCAGCATGTCGAGCCCACCATGCCCCTCATCGATGACTACGAGGTCGCTGCCAGGCCAGTTCTTGTGTAGTTCCCAAGCCGTCTCAAGAGGCCCGCTCACGTCGAGCTTGCCGTGGATCAGCACCCCGGGAATGCCCTCCAGGAGGTGAGCCTGCTCCACCAGGTCGTCCTTCTCTGGCAGGAAACAATCGTTCGCCCAGTAGTGAGTCACCAGCCGCGCAAACGTCATGCGGAAGACGGGGTCTTTGAAGCGTGGGTTTGACTGATACTTCGGGTCGAGGCTTACGTGCGTGTCCTCCCACTCGCACCAATCGCGGGCGGCCTTCTCGCGCGTCCGCGGATCGGCCAGGAGCTCGGCGTAAGCCGCGGCCAGGTTGCCGTCCCGGTCCTGCTCGGGTACGGCGTCGCGGAAGCGCTCCCACTCCTGCGGAAAGACCCGTCCAACGTCACGGGTGATCCACTCGATCTCCTTGCGGCGCCCCGCGGTGACCGCGAACAGGATCAGTTCGCTCACCCGCTCCCGGTACTGCTGCGCGTAGGCCAGGCTCAGGGTCGAGCCCCACGAGACCCCGAGCAACTGCCACTTCTCGATGCTCAGGTGCTCGCGCAGGAGCTCCATGTCGGCGATGAGGTGCTGGGTGGTGTTGGCCGACAGGTCGGTCTCCAGCAACCCGGCATCCGGCGTGCTGCGACCGCACCCCCGCTGGTGGAACAGGACGATCCGGTACGCCTCGGGGTCGTGGTATCGCCGCCAGTTCGCCGAGACCGCAGCCCCGGGACCGCCATGCACGATCACCGCCGGCTTGCCCGCCGGGTTGCCGCTGACCTCCCAGTAGATCTCGTTACCGTCGCCTACGTTGAGCATGCCCTGGTCATATGGCTCAATCGGGGAGTACATGGGCGCCAAGGTAACGTCCTGGGCTGCTCAGCTGCGACCATTTTTCTGCCTCCTGAAGGAGGCGAACCGTCCAACCCGCGTCGGGCGTTCGCCCGGATCTGCGTAGCCGCAGACCTCCGGGGAGGGACCGCGGCTCGGCTGCAGGCGCCCCGCTGCGCCTGCTCCCCGGTGTAATGCTGAGCAAAGCCGGACCGGATAAGAGGCGACTAAATCTACGATTTTAGGGCGCGCATAAAGGCATGCTCGTCGCATTGCGGAATTGGCCGGTTCGGACTCGACGCCGAGTTCGGAGAGCCGCAAAATTTCATGTCCCAGAGATTGATGAAGAGAACTTTCAGAGTTATGTTCATGATCGACCCGTCGTTCCATATAGGCGGCGAGATGTCGAAATGCTCCCTCAAGCGGCCTTCCCCTCCCGCCGAAGTTGATCACCATGCCGCCAACGTAGTTCCGTCGCCACGGGGCTCATCGACATCAAGGAACTGGGCGCCTAACCGTATCCCCCCATACGCACCTGTTCAGAGAGGTGAGCATGCCCACAACCGACAGGCCGACCTGGCCGAAGATCCTCAGGCCCGCGATCACTGCCCTGTTAGTCACTCTCGCCGCGGCGCTGATTCCCCAGGCCGCCTCAGCGCAGGGCGCCAGCGTCCTGGCCGTGTCTCACAAGAGCCCGTTCAACTGCGGGAAGACCTTCTATGCCAACAACTGGACCCCCAGCCACAGCCCATCGGGTGCCATCGACTGGCAGGACTATGGAGGCGATGACATCAACGGTGAGACCGTGCGTGCCACCGCTTCGGGCACCGCGTACTTCTACGACGCGGGAAGCACGAGCTACGGCCAGTGGGTGGAGGTCCGTCACAGCGACGGCACCAGAACCCGCTATGCCCACCTCGCGACCATGGTGAAGTCGGCCGGCGGCTCGATGAGCGTCAGCCAGGGCACCACGATCGGTACAGTCGGTTCGACGGGCGGCTCAACAGCTCCGCACCTGCACTACGAACAGCGGACCTCCACCGGTGCGGTGGACACCAGCCCGACCGTAGAGGGCGTGACCGTTTCTCTGGGCGAGAAGAAGGCCATTACGAGCACCAACACCTGCAGCAGCAACCCCTACACCCCTGAAGAGGTCTGCGGCAGCGGTTACGCGGTCATCGACTCCGCCGCCCTCACCGGTGGTCGCACCTACCTGCTCTACAACTCCGGTAATGGCTACAACTGCGTGGTGACGCTGAAGACGACGAACCTCGGCTCACCGACGTCGACGTCGGCCTTCCTGGAGCCGCAAGGGGAAAGCAGGACGACCGACTCAGGCAGCTACGACTACTACGCGGGGCCTGTCAGACGCGACGCGGCCAGCCAATGCGTCAAGTGGGGCGGCTCCGTCGGTAGCAGCTCATACACCAGCCCGTTCGAACACTGCGGTTAAGAGCCTGACTCAGTTGGCGGTCGGTCGTTGAAGGAGCCCTCCAGCGACTGGTGTTCTCAGCTGCGCAAGACGTCAAAGGCCACTACCCGATCACAGGAAGTGGCCTTTGACCTGCGGTGAAGCCTGGGAGATTCAAACTCCTGACTTCCAATATGATCATGATATATCGCTCCCCCGGTTTGAAGGAGACACAGATGCGTCTACGTGCAGCCCTCCTGACAGCAGCCATAGCCGCCATGGCTGTCACCGCACTCAGCACCCCTGCCCAGGCGGCCAGCTGGGTGTTCATCGGCGTCTACACCAGCAAGTACAACTGCATCGACGCCGGCCAACAATACGTCCGTGAAGGTTTCAGCCAGTACGACTGCTCGGGTAGCCCGGGCTACTACGAGCTTTGGGTTCGGTAACACGTGCACGGTCAGCTGGAGTGAGCGGCACTTGACACAGTCGCCGCTCCCACCTGCAAAGATGGCCCGAACGCCGCTTCCCCTGATCTGGGAGGCGGCGTTTACTCGGTTCGTCACGCGGTCGGATGCGGGGCTCGCTCATCCGACGTCGCCGGGTGACGGCGAGCCCGTGTCCCGCTCGGTGCCCGGTCCCGGCGTGCGCGGTGCTGCTGACCAACGACGAATTCGCCTCGCTGATCGAGGAAATCGAGGCATCGGTCGCCGCGCGAACCGGGCATGAGCCGGGCGACGGCCGCACCCGTCACATCCTGAGCCTCGTCGTCGTGCCGGACAAATCCGAGATGGATCCCGACCCCCACCGGGTAGCCGATTGAGACGATCCTTGCAGCGCGGCGATCCGGTCCATCTCGTAGGCGAGGCTGACGCGGTAGCCGCCGGGGCTGGGGAGAGGTCTGCCGGCGAGAAGCAGCAGCGTTTGCCGGTCAGTTTGGACAGCGGTCGGGCGTTGATCGGGGCTGCAATGTCGGTGAGAAGTAACAGCACTCGGGCGATCAGAGATCACCTGAGGTCATCGCAGGCTCTCGTTTTGGCGTGCACTCCACACGGCCAGCCCGGCAGCCAAGACGAGACCCCCGGCGAGCCATAGGATGCCCTGGAGTGGCAGGGCATCGACGACTGCACCGCCAGCCAGCGCGCCGAGACCGATCGAGAGGTTGAACACCGCCACCCACAGAGCGGAGGCTTCCTCGACCGCCTGTGGCGCGGCCTTGATCATCCACGTCTGGAGGCTCGTGGAGACCCCGCCGTACACCAGGCCCCAGACCACGAGCAGCGTCACCCCGCCCGCGCCGGTAAGTCCTGCCACGGGGTAAAGCAGCACGGTCACCCCCAAGGCGGCGGCAATGGACAGGACAGTGCGATGGAGCCTCTTGGCCACGGCGGCACCCGCGATGAAGTTTCCCACGATGCCCGACACGCCGAATCCGAACAGCAGCGGCCCGACGAGTCGCTCGTCGATGCCGGACAGATCCCGCAGCACAGGGCTGATGAACGTGTAGGCCGAGAAGTGGCCGGTCACGATCAGGAAGGTCGCCAGGATGCCGACCCGGACGCCCTGGTTGCGGAACTGGCCGGCCAGCCGCCGCAGGCCGACGGGCTGAGCCGCCGTCAACGGTGGCAGCACGGCCAGCAAGGCGACCAGCACGGCAAGCGCGAGGGCGCTCAGCGCTCCGAACGCGATCCGCCAGTTCGCCAGCCCGCCGATCATCGTGCCGATGGGGACGCCGAAGACGTTCGCGGCCCCAACGCCGCCGAAGATGATCGCAGTGGCCCGCGGCACGTGTGAGGCTGGGACGAGCCGGACGGCCAGGGCCCCGGCGATGGCCCAGAACCCGCCGATGGCCACCCCGACCAGCACGCGGGCAGCGATCAGGAGCGGGTAGGTGGGGGCCAGGGCGGATGCCAGGTTGGCGAGCGTCATGAGTCCCATCAAGGCGACGAGCAAGAGCCTGCGGTCCATCCTGCCGACGAGCAGCGGGACCATTGGCGCCGCGACGGCAGCGACGATGCTGGGGACCGTGACCATCAACCCCGCTGCGCCCTCCGACACCGACAGTGCCGATCCGACGGGGGTGAGCAGTCCGATGGGGAGCTGCTCTGCCGTGACCAGGAGAAATGTGCCGAAGGCTACGGCGGACACCGCGATCCAATGACTTTTCGGTGATGTGTCTCGCTCGCTCAGGGTTGGGTCCGTTGCCGTCACGCTGAATCCTCTCTCCAATTCGGGAGCGATCGCTCCCATATGGCGGCATACGCTAATACGGGAGCGATCGCTCCACAACTTTGTTAGGGTGGGACTATGGCACGACCCAGGGAGTTCGATGAGCGGGACGTGATCGCCAAGGCGACCCACCTGTTCTGGTGCCGCGGCTACAACGCCACGTCCGTCCGTGACCTGGGCGCCGAGCTCAACCTCAAGCAGAGCAGCCTGTATCGGACCTTCAACGACAAGCGCACACTGTTCCTGCGGGCACTGGACCACTATCGGGCCACCGAGTCTGCTCAAGCCGAAGAGCAACTGAGTGTCCCCGGCTCCAGCCTCCAGGCCCTGCGGGAGTGGCTGATCTGGATGGTCAACCACAAGGCTGGTCGTGGCTGCTTCGTGGTCAACACGGCCACCGAGCTGGGCGCCACCGACCCCGCAGTCCAGCAAAGGACCGAGGCTGCGTTCGAAGGCACCCGGAAGACCCTCGCGTCGCTCCTACGCCGCGGCATCCGCGACGGCGACCTGCCTACCACATTGGACGTCGAGGCTGCGGTGGAGTCGCTGTTCACGACGGTGCTTGGGCTGCGCGTGCGCGAACGCGCCGGACACGATGCCCAACGGCTGGCCACGGCTATCGACTTCACGATCAAAATGCTCGCGGGACCTGCGACCTGACTGGCTGCGATCTGAGGTCGAGATCACCTACTCGTACAAGGGACGCACGTATACGGACAGCTGGGTGAACGCGATCGCCGTATGCAGTCCCGCCAACGGTCTGACCTTCCTCCAGGATCAATCCGGTGGTCATTGCCCGGCGTTCCAGGCACTGTTGGGTCTGTGCCGGAGAACAACTTCGACGAACGGGTAGCACGGACTTATGAGGCCAAGTGGCCGGAATTGTTCGATCCCGCGGTCGTTGACCCTGCTGTAAGTTTCCTCGCCGATCTGGCCGGACCAGGCGGCGCTGCTCTTGAACTGGGCATCGGTACCGGGCGCATCGCGTTGCCGCTCAGCCAACGAGGTGTCCGGGTGCACGGCATCGAACTGTCGCCGGCGATGGTGGCGCAGCTAGCGACCAAACCGGGCGCGGAGCACATCAGCGTGACGATCGGCGACTTCGCCACCACCAGGGTGGGCGGCACTTTCACCCTCGCCTACCTGGTGCGTAACACCATCACGAACCTAACCACACAAGACGAACAGGTCGAGTGCTTCCGCACCGTGGCGGCGCAGCTGGAACCCGGCGGCTGTTTCGTCATCGAGGTCTATATCCCGGAGCTTCGGCGTCTCCCACCCGGCCAGTCCATCCACCCGTTCACCGTGACCCCGGCGCATCTCGGTTTCGAGGAGTACGACGTGGCATCGCAGATCGCCGTCTCCCATCACTACTGGGTAGTGGACGGCCAGCTTGAAACCCGTTCATCGCCGCATCGCTTCGTATGGCCGTCCGAACTTGACCTGATGGCACGGCTCGCCGGAATGACCTTGCGCGAGCGATGGGCCGGTTGGAAGCGCGAGCCCTTCACCAGCGACAGCAGGAACCACGTCTCGGTTTGGCAGAAGACGTCGTAACGGCCACGCGGAAGGCACGTGAGCCGGCCAAGGCGGGCGCACCCTCACACAGCGCCCTCTCTGTCACACTCGGCACGGCACCTATCCACGCTGATCATCCGCCAGCCGAATGCGACTACACGCCGACCTGATCAAGCCCACATGCCCTACGCCACAGCCGGCTTTTCGCAATGCCGGATCTGTGACAAGCCGAATGGCAGCCTGGAGTTCACGGATGGCGTGTTCCTGTGGCCGCAGGGGTCGGCCCACTACGTAAGGGGAAGGGACGAGATCATCAAGCACGCCCAGCAGTGGTCTGATCCGATGACCTGGAAGGTGGATCTGACATGGTGGAAGAACCAGAAAGCGCACGGACGACGGGAATCGAACCCACGCTGTCAGCTGGGGCCTCGTCTAATGGCCGTAGGTGTCAGCTCTGAATGAGCAGTGTCCGCACCCATCGAAGCGCGAGGAAAGCGTGAGCCAGTATTTCCAGGTTGGCGATCAAGTCCTCTGGAACCCTTCGAACGGAGTCGCCGGCCTGTTCATACGATCAGCGGAGGCGCTTGCGCCCGAGACGGGATTGCCGACGGGACTCGGCCTTATGGAGAGCGACGAGTGTGAGGGAGCAGGTTCGCCGGCTGGCCGACGCCGGGCACCAGCCTCAAGTGCACTGGGTCGCCGACGGTTTCCTCGACGAAGCGGGCCGAAAGCTGGCCTGGAGCCGAGTCAACCGCCACCTGTTCGAGTAGTACAGGGTCGCCGGGCAACCCCCAGTCGCCGTCCACCTTCGCCAGTAGTCAGTACGACGGCGCCAGTCCATGAACTACAGTCATCCGCCATGGCCGAATCCTCCTACCTGACGGCGACGGCGGAAGCTTACGATGCCGTCGCCGCCCGCTACGTCGAGCTCGTCCGAGGTGCGCTCGACCGCCTGCCCCTGGATCGCGCAGTGCTCGCCGCGTTCGCCGAGCTCGTACGGACCGCCGGTCCCCGGCCCGTCGCCGAGGCAGGATGTGGCCCCGGACATATGACGGCGCACCTGCGGGACCTTGGCCTGGACGCCTTCGGCGTCGACCTGTCTCCCGTGATGATCGACTTTGCTCGTGAGGCTTATCCCGATCTGCGCTTCGAGGTCCGTTCGATGGATGCCCTTGACCTGGCCGACGGCGAGTTGGGCGGCCTCATGTCCTGGTACTCCGTCATCCACATCCCGCCGCAGGAACTACCGCCATATTTCGCCGAGTTCCGCCGGGTGGTGGCCCCGGGCGGCTACCTTCTGCTCGGATTCTTCGAATCTGAGGGCGGGCCGGTACGGGCATTCGATCACAAGGTGGCGCCGGCCTACCGATGGCCGATCGACGACCTCGCCGAACTGGCGCGCAAGGCAGACTTCGTCGAAGTGGCGCGAATGCTGCGCGAGCCTCACGAGGATGAGCGGTTCCGCCGAGGCCATCTGCTGATGTGTAGACAGTAGATTCGGCGACTGGTGGAGTCCCCCGCAGACCCGGCGCCGTACGTGAGCATCACGTCGAGCCGGGCCTGCGGAGAGCGTGCTATGTGAGCGCCGACCGCTTGCTCGGCTGGGGGTCCGTCTGGTCCGGCGTGGGCGACAGTAGCTCCCGTAGCCGGCTCACCGGCGAGGCGAACAGGCCGATGATCACGGCTGCTGAGGCGGCGGCAGCTATCGTCAGCGCGGCGTGCGCGCCGATCGCCCCCGCGAGCAGGCCGGCGGACAGGCCGCCCAGCGCACCGCCGCCGAACAGCAAGGTGCGGAAGAGCGCGGTCATCCGGCCCATCATCGAGGGCGGTGTGACGGTCTGGCGCAGGCTGACGATGATGACTCCGGTGCCCAGCAGGGAGAGTGTTTCGCCGAACCAGAACCGCAGGAAGTCATGGTTGCGCCACAGTGCCGAGGTCACCGCGGGCCGTCCTTCGCCAGCTCGGCGACCATCGCCACCACCCGGTCCACCTCATCTTCGGTGTTGTAGTAGTGGGGCGACAGGCGCAGCGCCCATTCCACGTCCTTGTCGGCGAAGTCGTACTGGGCGAACTCACGGAAGCTGAGCGCGGAGTTGATCCCCCGGGAGTCCAGGGCCGCCTTGAACGGTTGCGGCCGCCAGCCCTCGACATCGAAGGTGACCAGCGCCGCGAGCCCCGGCCCGCGGTCCAGCACCCGGATGCCGGGGATGCCGGCCAGGTGATCGCGCAGGCGAGCCGCCAGCGCGGGGGTGCGGCGGGAGATGCGGTCCAGTCCCACCCGCAGGGCGTAGCGGACGGCCGCCGCGCAGCCGAGCAGCGTGGCGTAGGGGAACTCCCACTCCTCGAAGCGGGCCGCGCCGTCCACCGGCTCGTAACGGTCGCCCGCGACCCAGCGCGCGCCGTACATGTCGATGAACAGCGGTTCATATCCCTGGGCGAGCACGCGGTCGGAGACGTACAGGAAACCCGAGCCGCGTGGGCCGCGCAGGAACTTGCGGCACGTCGAGGTGAGCAGGTCGCAGCCGATCTCCTCGACGTGGATGGGGTACTGGCCGACCGACTGGCAGGCGTCCACCAGGTAGAGCAGGCCCAGCTCACGGCAGTGGCGGCCGATCTCGGCAACCGGCTGGACCAGGCCCGAGTTGGTGGGCACGTGGGTGGCGGCGACCAGCCGCGGCCGCTTGGCGCGCATCATCGCGGCCATCGCCTCCGCGTCCACGCCGCTGCCGTCGGGGTGGTCGGGCGCGTGCACGATCTCCACGCCGAACCGCTTGCGCAGCGCCAGGAAGGCGATCTGGTTGGAGATGAAGTCGTTGCGCGTGGTCAGGATGACGTCGCCGGGCTCGAAGGGGATGGCCGACAAGGCCTTGCTGTAGGCGTGGGTGGCGCTTCCCGCGAAGGCGATGTTCTCCGGGCGGCACCCGAGGAGATCGGCGATCGAACCATGGAAGTCGCGTACCTGGGCGGCGCGGGCGGCCGAGGCCTCGTAACCGCCGATGGCCGCCTCCAGTTTCAGGTGGTCGACCATCGCCTCGAGCACGGATGTCGGGAGGAGGCCGCAGCTGGCGTTGTTGAAGTGGATGACCTGCTCGCAGGCGGGAGCGTCGGCCCGCAGGGCCCGGAGCGTTTCCTCGCTGAACGCGAAAGCGTTACTCTTATCTCTCATGTCCGAGAGTAACATTATCGATCGGCTTGTCGTGAGTCTGCGCGCGGAGATCGCCAGGCTCGCCCCCGGCGACCGGCTGCCCAGCGCCCGTGAACTGGTGCGCCGCCACGGAGTGAGCCCGGTAACGGTGACCCGCGCCTTCGCGCTCCTGGCAGCCGAAGGCGCCGTGGTGACCCGCCCGGGCAGCGGCACGTTCGTCGCCCAGCCTCGGGCCCAGCCCGGCACGATGCCCGCCGACACCTCCTGGCAGGCGGTGGCTCTCGGCGACCGCAGCGTGGACACAGCGCGGGTGAGCCACCTGCTCGGCCCGCCGCCGCCCGGCGCCATCACGATGTCGGGCGGATATCTGCACCGCTCTCTCCAGCCGACCCGGGCGCTGGCCGCCGCGCTGGCCAGGGCCTCACGCCGCCCCGACGCCTGGGACCGCGCCCCGGCCCAAGGGCTGGCACCACTACGCGCCGTCTTCGCCCGCCTGGCCTCCGCCGGCCCCGAAGACGTGCTCATCACCGGCGGCGGCCAAGGCGCGCTGTCGATGGCCTTCCGCGCCATCGCCCCGCCGGGCAGCCCTGTCCTGGTGGAGTCGCCCACCTACCCCGGCGCCCTGAGCGCCGCCCGGGCCGCCGGTCTGCGATCGATTCCGGTGCCGATGGACGCCGACGGCATCCGCCCCGACCTGCTGGCCGAGACCTTCGCGATGACCGGCGCCCGGCTGCTGTACTGCCAGCCGACCTTCCACAACCCCACCGGCGCCGTCCTGTCGCTCGAGCGGCGCCGCCAGGTGGTCGCGGTAGCCCGCGCGAGCGGCGCCTTCGTCCTGGAAGACGACTTCGCCCGACTGCTCGGCCACGGCGGGCCGACCCCCCGCCCCCTGGTCGCCGACGACCACGACGGCACCGTGGTCTACCTGACCTCCCTGACCAAGGCGGCCTCGCCCAGCCTGCGCATCGGCGCGCTCCTCGCCAGGGGCCCGGTGATGGCCAGGCTGCGCGCGATGCGACTGGTCGACGACTTCTTCGTCGCCCGCCCCCTGCAGGAAGCCGCGATCGAACTGGTCAGCACGCCGACATGGGACCGGCACCTGCGTACGCTGTCCACCGCACTGCGCGAGCGCTGCTCCACCCTGGCCGCCGCGCTGGCCGAACACGTCCCCCAGTGGCGTGTGGCCGGCGTCCCAGCGGGCGGCCTGCACCTGTGGGCGGAAACCGACCGTGCCGGCAACGTCGGCGAGATGAGCAGACGGTGCGGCGTGACGGTCGAACCCGGCCAGGACTTCTTCGCCGCCGAGGCGCCGGGACAGTTCGTCAGGCTGGGGTTCGCCGCTGTGCCTGACCTTGCCGACCTTGTCGAGGGCGCGCGACGCCTGGGATCGGCACTCGAACATCGTCCACGTACTTCGACCTCGGGCATGGATGACGGGCTCCAAGGCCAGTGAGGTGTCGCGCTGTGATGGCCGTGACCCTGAAGGCCTGGACAATGAATCATTCGGCCTGCGGCTCCTCGTAAGGGATGCGGCTCAGGTGCAGGATCTCGCCCAGGGTCCCCCACTCGTCGCGACCGAGCTTGGTCAACGGGCGCAGCAGCTCGGCGTCGGGCCGGCCGTTGACGATGTACTCCTCATGCACTGCCGCGAGGAAGACCCGGCCGAAGACCAGGGTGGAGTTGCCCATGCGCAGAGTGGTGTGTGAACGGCACTCCAGGACCACTGGAGAGGCGGCAACCCGGGGCGGCCGCACATGACGGCTGGCTTCACGTTCGATTCCCGCGAAGCTGAATTCGCTGATGGTACGAGGGAAATCGATGGCGGTGGCGTTGATCAGGTGCAGCAGCGGTTCGGAGGAGAAGTTGACGACGAACTCTCCGGTGTCCTCGACATTGCGCAGGGAATCCTTGCGGCCGATCGAGGTGAACTGCACGATCGGCGGATCGGTACTGGCGATGCTGAAGAAGGAGTGCGGAGCGAGGTTCTCCACCGCTCCGTCGGGTGTGACGGTGGAGACCCACGCGATCGGACGCGGAACGACGACCGAGGTCATGAACCGGAAGAAGGCCACCCCACCTATGGCCTCGGGATCGAAGTCGACGCGCATAACGTTTAGTATTCAGCGCTCTCACACTGTGTAGTGGTCGCCGCGCGGGAAGCGCGGGGCATACTGCGACGGCCGGTGCGGTGGTCAGCCGGACTATGAAGATGGGTTTGCCGGGTACGTGCGGCTGAAGGCCGCTTTCGCACGGCTCGGCGGTCGGCGTCCAGAGAGAAGCTCTGGCTCACGGTTGGCCGCAGCCTGCCCGCGTCGACCAGGTCGGCAAGGTGCCCGAGTCCGGCCGGCGTCTGGCCGGCCCACATGTCGTTGACCTGGCGTTTCTGTGCGAATACCTGGGGTGGGGGCGCGCCCAGGGTGACCAGGCGACCTCCGCGGCGAAGGACGGGGTAGGACCGGTGGAGGGTGGTGCCCCACTGTGTCGAGCACCACGTCGGCGCTGGGCGCGAGCACGCTCAACTGTGCGACACCGGGCTGGAGATCTACTTCGCCGGCCTGTGCCGCAGCCGCCGTCCGGCCCAGCCAGGTCCAGAACCAGGCTGCCCTGGACTGGTCAGGCAGAAGCCATGCACGTTCCGGCAGATCATCCCTGAGTCACCAGGCGTCCTGGACCGCACCAGCGGCCCCTATAAGCGTGACATTGAGACCAGGCTCCTACCTCAGCTACCTACGGTGTCAACGGCCATGAGGATCCCCAGGTAGGTGGACTTGGGTTCTCTCAGCTGGTGGCCATCAGAAATCCATACTGATGGCCGGGGTGGTCCTGAT
>NZ_JBFAMX010000171.1:0-18863 GCF_040659615.1 Nonomuraea sp. NPDC049784 | reverse complement strand
CGCCGGCCTGGCAGCGGCATCTGACGGCCGTGCACAGCGAGATCAGGATCAGGCGCGACGCGCTCGCGACCGCTCTCGCCGCCCGCATGCCGGAGGCGGAGGTGCATCTGCTGCCCATCGGCGGGATGCACCTGTGGGTACGCCTGCCCGCAGAGATCGACGAGAACGCGCTGGTCGAGACCGCCAGGCGGAACGGGGTGCTGGTGAGCCCCGGCAGGATGTACTACCCGTCCGAACCGCCGGGCCCCAGGATCCGGGTGACGCACATGGCCGCCGCCCATCTGGCTGAACTGCACGAAGGGGTGCGGCGGCTCGCCCAGACGTTGGCTGAGGTCTCATAGCCTGGCGACTCGCCGGACGTCGGCTGAGGTCTCATAGACAACACGCCGCGTCTTGCGTGGGATCGCCGATGAAGAGGGGTTCGCGTCGTCTCCAAGGGCCAAACACCGATACGGTGTAACTCGTGCCTTGTGGCATGGACGGCAGGCGAAGGAGCGGGCCGAGATGGCAGACGTAGGCGTCCGGGCGGCCCGGCGCGAGGATGTGCTCCAGGTTGCGAACACTCAGATCCGCGCCTGGCGCTACGGCTATCGGGATTTCCTCCCCGAAGGCCCACTCGAGCAGATGACAGGCCCGGCAGCCGAGAAGATGTGGCTCCGCCAGTGGGACGAGGCGATCGTCGCCCCGCCCACCCCCAGGCACAGGGTCCTGGTGGCGGTGGAGACCATCCTCGACACTGAGGGCTTCCCCGCCCTCGGCGCGGGCGGCAGCGCCGCCCTGACCACCCCCCGGGGTGGCGAGCGCGTGGTGGGGCTGGCCTCACACGCTCCCGCCGAGGATCCCGACCTGGACCCCACCGTGGCGGCCGAGATGCTGACACTGCTGGTCGACCCCGATTTCGTACGAAGGGGCCACGGCAGCAGGCTGCTCAACGCCACCGTCGACTACCTGCGCGAGGACGGCTTCCGGCAGATCGTCACCTGGGTGTTCGCCGACAACTACGCGGTGCTCGGCTTCCTGGAGTCGGCGGGCTGGGGCGAGGACATGGCCGAGCGTGTGCTGGACATGGGCCGCCCGATCAGGATGGTCAGGCTCACCACGGACATCAGCTAGAGGACGAATATGGCAACACCCGGCCAGTGGATCGCCGGCGCTCGCCCGCGTACCCTCCCGAACGCCGTCGTGCCCGTCATGGTGGGCACCGGCGTGGCGATCGGCGAGGACGGATTCGTGTGGTGGCGGGCGATCCTGGCACTGCTCGTAGCACTTTCGCTGCAGATCGGCGTCAACTACGCCAACGACTACAGCGATGGCATCCGCGGCACCGACGACCAGCGGGTCGGCCCGATGCGGCTGGTGGGCTCGCGGGTGGCCGCGCCGCGGCAGGTGCTGGTCGCCGCGCTGACCTGTTTCGCGGTCGCGGCGGTGCTGGGGCTCGTCCTGGTCGTCGTCACGCGGGCGTGGTGGATCCTGCTGGTGGGCGCCGCGTGCATCGCCGCCGGCTGGTTCTACACGGGCGGCAAGCGTCCGTACGGCTACCGCGGGCTGGGCGAGCTGGCCGTGTTCGTGTTCTTCGGCGTCGTTCCCGTGGTGGGCACCGCGTACGTGCAGACGGGGTCGCTGAGCTGGCCCGCGTTCTTCGCGTCGATCCCGGTTGGGCTGCTCTCGTGCTCGATGCTCGTGGTCAACAACCTGCGGGACGTCGGGACGGACGGCCAGGCGGGCAAGCGCACGCTGGCCGTGGTGCTGGGGGCGGAGCGCACTCGTACGCTCTATGTGGCCTGCCAGGTGGTGCCGTTCGTGGTGGCGCTGGGGATGGTCCCGGTCACGCCGTGGGCCGCGCTCGCGCTGCTCGCCGCCCCGCTGTCGATCGCCCCGATCAGGACCGTGCGGGCCAAGGCCGTGGGCCCGGCGCTGATCGCGGTGCTGCAGCAGACGGGCAAGCTGCAGATGGCCTACGGGCTCCTGTTCGCGGTAGGACTCGCGATCATCTTCTAGGCTTGGGCGGGTGAAGGACTTCATCGCGGGGCTCCCCAAGTGCGAGCTGCATCTGCACATCGAGGGCACGCTGGAGCCCGAACTCAAGCTCGAGCTGGCCGAGCGCAACGGCCTGGAGCTGCCGTACGCCTCCGTCGAGGAGATGCGGGCCGCCTATGACTTCGACGACCTGCCGTCCTTCCTCAAGATCTACTACGAGGGCATGCAGGTGCTGCGCACCGAGCCCGACTTCTACGACCTGGCCATGGCCTATCTGCGCAAGGCGGCCGAGCAGAACGTCCGCTACGCCGAGATCTTCTTCGACCCGCAGGCCCACACCTCGCGAGGCGTGCCGTTCGACGTGGTGATCAGGGGCCTGCGGCGGGCGCTGATGGACGCCGAGGCGCGGCTCGGGGTGCGGGCACAGCTCATCATGTGCTTCCTGCGCGACTTCCAGGCCGAGTACGCGATGGCGACGCTGCTGGAGTCGCTGCCGTACAAGGAGTGGATCGCGGGCGTGGGGCTCGACTCCGACGAGAAGGGCAACCCTCCGGCCAAGTTCGCGGCGGTCTATGAGCGCGCCAGGCAGGAGGGCTACCTCCTGACGATGCACTGCGACGTCGACCAGGACGACTCGATCGAGCACATCCGCCAGGCCGTCGAGGACATCGGGGTCAACCGCATCGACCACGGGGTCAACATCCTGGAGGACCAGCGGCTGGTCGGGGTGGTCCTGGAGCGGGGCATGGGGCTGACCTGCTGCCCGATCTCCAACGGCTACGTCACCGACTCGATGAAGGCCGAGGGCATCCGCAAGCTGATGGACCTGGGTGTGCGAGTGACGATCAACTCCGACGACCCCGCCTATTTCGCCGGCTACGTCGGGGAGAACCTCGAAGCGCTCCAGGAGGCGCTCCAGCTCAGCCGGGAGGAGCTGGCCCAGCTCGAGCGCAACGCCTTCGAGATCACCTGGCTGCCCAGGCATCTCAAGGACGCCTACCTGGCCGAGGTGGACAACTATCTCGCCTCCAGAGGCTAGCGAAGGCGATATCACAGTTCGATAACCCGTGATATTCGGCGATGCGGACGATGCATCCTCTTACTAGGGGGAATCATGCCCGATATCGCAATGCTCTCGGACGCGCCGGTGGATTGGCGTGGGGACCTTCTCCAGTTCCGTCGGTACGTCGACCCGCTCGTTTCGGTCATTACCAATCCACGTACCCAGACGCCGTTCACCATCGGCGTTTTCGGCGCGTGGGGAAGCGGGAAATCGACCCTGCTGCAAATGGTCGACCAGCGGCTGCTCGACCGGCACGGCGCGGAGTTCGTACGTGTCCATTTCAACCCCTGGGTGCACCGCCGCGAGCCCGAGATGCTCCTCCCCCTCCTGAACGCCCTGCACACGGCGCTGGACCAGGACCCCGCGCACCGCTTCGCCGACAGCGTCAAGCGGCTCGGCGTCATCATGCTGAACCTCGCCGCCGACGAGCTCCTGAAGCGGATCAACGTGGGCTCCGCGAGCGTGGAGAAGATCGGCAAGCTCGCCCAGCAGTACGCCGAGATGCGCGGCCAGGTCGACAGCCAGACCGGCCGCCTGCGCGGGCTCCTGCAAGAAGAGGCCAACCGCCTGGCCGAAAAAGGCCGAAAAATCATCTTCTTCGTTGACGATCTCGACAGGTGCGAACCCGACCAGATCATCGACGTGCTCGAGTCGATCAAACTCTTCCTCGACCTCAAGAACGTCTTCGTGATGATCGCGCTGTCCAAGGACGTGGTCGACCGCGGGGTGTCGGTGAAGTACAAGCCGTTCGACTTCCCCGACCACGCCGTCATCGCCGACGACTACCTCGACAAGATGATCCAGCTCCCGCTGCACCTCTACCCGATCGGATCGGCGGAGGTGGGCGACTTCATTCGCGGCTCGCTCCTGGGCGATCTGGCGGCCAAGCACGTCGCGACGCTGGAGCGGATCGTCGCGCCGAACCCGCGGAAGATCAAACGCGTGCTCAACCTGCTGCGGGTGACGGAGGCCATCATCGCGGGCACGCCGAGCCTGGCCGGGTTACAGCCCGACCTCGTCGTGCGCCTGGTGGTGCTGCGCGTGCAGAGCCCCGAGCTGTTCATGGACGTGGTGCGGCGGCCGGCGCTGCTGGTGGCGCTGGAGCTGGTCTACCAGGACAAGCTGGCGACCGACGCGCTCAAGGGCTTCCAGCTGCGCTTCGGTGCGCGGGCCGAGGACATCCAGGGCTTGACGAAGGCGTACCAGGGCAAGCACGATTTCCTCGCGCCGCTGTTCGCGGGCTCGGCGTTCGAGCCGGCCGCCGCCGAGCTGCCCGACTACCTGACCATGATCGGCGGGTGAGATGCACCCCGCCGACGCCCGCTACGAGCTCTACGGCCTGCGAGCCAATCCCTACGCCGTCAAGCCCCTGGACGCCGTCGCCTGTGACTCCGATCGCGAGATGTTGCTCGAGCTGGCCGGCATCCGCCTGCGGGCGATCGAAGAGGCCGTCGAGCGGGCGGTCGCCAGGAAGCGGCCCGCCTTCTTCCTGATCACCGGGGTGGGCAAGAGCGGCCGGACCTCGCTGGCCAACCACGTGATGCGCCTCTACAGGGACGCCTGCGAGAAGCCCGGCTACACGTTCGCGACCCACTACGCCGAGCCCGAGGACATGACGCACGACGCGTACGCGCAGATGTGCTCAACGCTCCTCGACCTGCGCAACAAGATGAACGAGTGCGCGATCAAGATCCCTGACGAGCTCCGCGCCAGCTTCACCGAGCTCAGCCGGCGCAGCAGCACGGACCCCATGAACGAGTACGACCTGCAGGAGATCGCCGGGTTCGCCGGCGCCACTTTCGCCGCCGCGAACGCCGGCTTCGGCGTCCGGTACGAGGGCGTGCCGACCAAGAAGCTGATCTGGCTGGCCACCAAGGTGTTCGAGAGCACGAGCACGGTCGTCGTCTTCGTCGTGGACGCCTACGACCACGCGAACACCCCCCAGCTGACCATGGCCGACCGGGAGCGGTTCGCCACACGGGGGCACATCGTGGACCTGGGCGCCCTGACGCCGGAGCAGATCTCCGAGCTGGCCAGCCGCCGGTGGAACGGCCGGCCGCCTCCTCCCTTTCACGAGGATGGGCTCAGGGACGCCCTGAGCGGCCGCACGTACACCGTGGGCCAGGCCATGCGGCGCCTGGAGCTGCTGCTCGAGTTCCGACTCAGAGAGTACGAGAAGGACGACCCGTGGCCGACGGCCGACCTGCACATGCCCGAGAGCTGGCTGCGGCTCAGGATCTGGCAGGGCGAGAGATGGAACGGGCTTGGAGGCATCCATGGCTGACTACCCCCGGCGCAACCCCTTCCCGGCCCGAGGCACCTCCAGCGCGGAGGAGACCTCCCTCCCCGGCTTCCTGAGCGAGTGGTCGCGCCACACCCCCACCGCGATCCTCCCGGGTGTGCGCGGAGCCCTGCGGGGGGCCAGGGTGTACCTCGAGGGCTTCCCTCGCGACGGCGGGCTCAGCTGCCTGTACGGCGCCCACGGCATCGGCAAGACACATGCCGCCCGCCACATGATGGCCTTCGTCCACGGCGAGAACCCCGAGGCGGTCCAGGTCTACCTGCGCTTCGCCGAGGACGACTTCGTCGCCGCCTACCGCCGCCTGGCCTCCCAGCTGCCGCAGACGCTGCTCGCCGACCTGAGCCTGAGCTACCTGGACACGATCGAGGGCGACCTGACCGCCAGAGCGGTCGGCGACAGGGTCCCCGCCGAGGGCGAACCGGTGGAGCTGCTCGGCGCCGACCAGGTCGAGTCCGGGGAAGTGCTGGAGGAGCAGGCCAAGGAGATCGCCGCCGTTGCGGGGGACGCGCCGCGGTTCCAGCGGGCGCTGTCGTATCTGATCAGGCCCGGCTACTCCGAGGCCGCCTACGACTGGCTGTGCGGCCGGCCGATCAGCCCCGACGCCGCGGCCGCGATCGGGGTCGGCGGCCAGATCGACGATCCCCTGACCTGCCGCTACGGCCTGCAGCTGCTGACCACGCTGGTGACCAGAGGCGGGCGGCCGTTCGTGGTGGTGCTCGACCAGTGCGAGAAGTTCCTGCTGGAGGACGGCGAGCCGGTGCCCGCGAACATCGGCCTCCTGCAGGGCCTGGTCGAGACGATCCCGGGGGCCTCCGGACTGCTCCTGCTGGTGACCAGCGAGAGCGGATGGGACTGCATGCCGCAGGACCTGCGCCAGCGGCTCGACGCCGGTGCCTGCCACATGCTGCCGCTCACGCCGGACGAGGCGCGGCAGGTGCTGGCGGTGTACATCGGCGCCGCTCTCAAGGCGCACTCCGACGGCATCTGGCCGTTCACCGAGAAGGGCCTGCTGGAGCTGCTGCGTCACAGCGGCGGCAACATCCGCCTGCTGCTGCAGCTCGCCTGGTCGAGCTTCGAGGCCGCGGCGCCGCGCTCGTCGCCGATCGACGCGGCGGTGGTCTCAGGCGCCTCGTCGCGCCACAGTCGTTCCCCCAGCCTCGCCCGCCTGGCGATGCTCGTCGAGAACGAGCTACGCGCGGGCGGGCTCGCCGCCGAGCGGGTCGAGGAGAACGGCCGGATCATGTCGTTCCAGCTGCCCGACCGGCACGAGCCGCGAGCGGTGATCAAGCTGTCCGAGGCGGTGTTCTTCGACGACGAGGCGCTCAACGCGACCGAACTCGTCGGCTCCGCCGCCCGCTCGGCCTTCACGGCGCTGCTCGTCACGGGATACGTCAGCCCGCCGGTGCTGGACGCGCTGCGTGGCGCGCTGCCCACGGTGCTGGTGGCCGACGGCTCCACCGGCTTCACCCGGGAGCTGCACGGGCTCGTCGAGCGGATCGTCTCCATGCCCGTACGAGCCGGCCAGCCGGACGAACTCGACCTGACGCGGGCACGCCTGGAGGAACTCGCCGTCGAGCGGCTCGGTGAGGCGGCGGCGCTGCGCCGCGAGCTCGCCAACCTGGCCGAGCGGCTCGAACACGACCAGCGCAAACCACGTCCCGGCTGGCCCGCCCGGCGCGCGGACCTGGTGGAACGCATCTCCCAGGTCAGGACCGAGCGTGCCGCGGCGGACTGGGCGGAGTTCCGCAGGAGCCGCACCGACGTCGTCAACCAGCGGGAGACGCTGCTCGGCTGGCTGGCCGTGTCCATCGGCGCGGCGGTGGTGCTGATCGCCATCGCCCTGGCGACCGCCTCGCTCAACTCGATCCCGTTGAGCTCGGCGCTGGTGGCCGGGGCGCTCGTCGGGGCGGGCGGCGCTGTGCTCACCGAGAGGAGGCTGGCCGCGGCCAGAGTGAGCCACCCGAAGGCGATCCTGCAGTCCGAGCGCGACCTCGACCGGCTCGCCCGGGAGACGAGGCCGGACGCGCGCTCCGTCGACCCGCTCAGGCGCTACGCCTACGCGCTCAAGACCGACCCGGACGAGGCGTATCCCCAGCTGGCGGAGGCCCTGCTGCGGGAGTCGCTGCCCCTGGTCAGGCAGGCCATGGGGCGCCGCCTGGCCGCCTCCGCCCGCCCTCCCGCGGACTGCGTGCCCGAGGTGCTGCGCGGGCGGCGCGAGGGCGTTCCCGAGGTCCTGCTGCTGCTGGCGCGCAGGCAGCGGCGCGCCGAGCCGGACCGGCCGCCGCGCGTGCTCCGCGACCTGCAGCCCGAACTGCGCGTGCTCGTCGCGCTCGCCAACCCGGACGCGCTCGACCTGGCCGACGGCGCGGTCACGCAGCAACCCGCCGACCTCGCGCTGGAGGCGCTCGGCGTGCGCGGGCCGCAGCACCCGCTCGCGCGGGCCTTCCGCGGCAGCGTGGCCCAGACCGCGCCGATCGAGATCCCGCCGAACGCGCTCAGGGCCACCGCGCATCTGCTGTCCCCGCTGGAACGCGACGGGCTCGGCACATACGACTGGCTCCCACTGATCACGAAAATAGATGATCTATACCTATTTTTCGAGGAATTGCTGTATTACCAAGAGGAAATTCGCTCTAACAGCCATAAATCTTGACTAGCCCTCGAAGTCGTGAGACATAGGGACCGGGGGCCAGCGCCGTTTCCCGCTCGATCGAGCCCAGGTTGGGGCGCACGACGCATAAAGGGGTAGCCCTTGTTAGGAAGCCCTGATTCGCAGCCGCTGCTCACCGGGGGATTCCCCGAATTACTCGACGTCGAGGCGCTGCTGGCCGGCGGCTGGAAACCGCTGGCGTTCCAGCAGTACATACTGAAGATTCACAGCCGCTGCGATCTCGCCTGCCGCCACTGCTACGTGTACGAGATGGCGGACCAGAGCTGGCGCGACCAGCCCCGCAGGATGTCCGACGCCATCGCCGAGCGAGCGATCGAGCGGATCGCGGAGCACGCCACCCGGCACGACCTGCCGGAGATCGACATCGTCCTGCACGGCGGCGAGCCGCTGCTCGCGGGGCCCGAGCTCATCTCCCGGCTGGTACGCGGCATCAGGGGCGCGGTCACCACCGGCACCCGGGTCAACGTCAACATCCAGACCAACGCGGTCCGGCTCGACGAGGAGTATTTGCGGCTGTTCGAGTCGCTGGAGATCCGCGTCGGGGTGAGCATGGACGGCTACGCGGAGGGCCACGATCGGCACCGCCGCTTCGCCAACGGACGCGGCAGCCACGCCCTGGTCAGCGAGTCGCTGCGGCGGCTGACCGCAGGGCCGTACCACCACCTGTTCAGCGGGATCCTGTGCACGGTGGACGTGCGTAACGATCCGCTGCGGACGTATGAGGCGCTGCTGGAGTACGACCCGCCCGCAATCGATTTCCTCCTCCCGCACGGCAACTGGGCGACGCCGCCTCCCTTCCGCGTGCCGGGCTCCCCCGAGACGCCGTACGCCGACTGGCTGATCACGATCTTCGATCGCTGGTATGACAGCCCGGTCCTGCAGACCGAGGTCCGGTTGTTCCGCGAGATCATGCGCCTGCTGATGGGCGGCCACTCCCGAGCGGAGGCCGTCGGGCTGTCGCCGATACGCATGATCGTGATCGAGACGGACGGCAGCATCGAGCAGTCGGACATCCTGAAGAGCGCCTACCAGGGCGCGCCCGAGACCCGGCTGCACATCCTCCGGGACCCGCTGGACAAGGCGCTGCGGCATCCGTCGATCGTCGCGCGGCAGATCGGCGAGCCGGCGCTCTCCCCCGATTGCCGCCGCTGCGACCTCGTGTCCATCTGCGGCGGTGGCCTCTACGCCCACCGTTACAGCCCCGGCGCCGGCTTCGCCGAGCGCTCGGTCTACTGCTCCGACCTGTACCGGCTGATCTCGTACATCGGCGCGCGGTGCGCGCGCGACGTGGCGCGGCTGCGGGGAGCGGGATGAGCCCGTCTCCGCACCAGATCTCGAGCACGTCGTTCTCCGCGCTGGCCACCAGCGGGGGCGGCGCGCAGGCCGTGGCCGAGCTGTGCGCCGCGCAGGAGAGCAAGCACCGCCTGCTGGTGCCGCTGATCGCGGCCGAGGCCGGGACACACCGGCACGCCGCCCTCGTGGCACGCGCCTACGAGGCGCTGTCGGAGATGGAGGCGGACGCACCCGAGGAGGTCGGCCGCCTCCTGCGCCACCCCGCGCTGGGCGCGTGGGCGCTGAGCACGTGCCGGGGCCGCGCGGAGCCCGGACGGCTGGCGGCGGTCGCACTGGCCGCGGCCGTGCGCACGCGTACCGCCTGCCGCCTGGACGTGCCGGTCGGCGACTCGCTCATGCTGCCCTCGGTGGGCCTGCTGAGCCTGCCCGGCGACCTGCCGGAGGTGGCCGAGGTCTCGGTCGAGCCCGTGGCGGGCGGGGCCGAGCTGCAGGTCGGCGGCCGTACGTACCTGGTGGACTTGTCGGGCGACCGGCCAGGCTGGCAGGTCCTCCACCGCGTCGCCGTCGCGCCCGGCGTGACCATGACCATCGACGACCTGGACCCGTACCGCTGGCCTGGAGACGACGCCGACGGGCGGCTGACCGGCGAGCAGCGGCTCAGGTGGGCCTCCTGCCTGCGCGAGGCGTGGGAGATCCTGCGGTCACGCCACCGGACGGTGGCGGACGAGGTGGCCGCCGCGGTCTCGGTGCTCACACCCGTGGTCGCCCGCTCGACCGACCAGTACAGCGCCTCCGCGCGGGTCACGTTCGGCACGATCGCGCTGTCCGACCCGATCGACGGCATCGGCATGGCGCTGACCCTTGCCCACGAGCTCCAGCACGCCAAGCTGGACGCGCTCAGCGCGGTGGCGGAGCTGACCCTGCCCGACGACGGGCGCCGCTTCTACGCGCCCTGGCGCCCGGACCCGCGCCCGCTCTTCAGCCTGCTGCACGGCGCGTACGCGCACGCGGGGGTGGCCGGGTTCTGGCGGCGGCACACCGAGGACGCCGAGCACGGCCCGCAGGCCCAGGTCGAGTTCGCCCGCTGGCGTGAGGCCGCGTACCAGGCGACCGGGACGCTCCTGGACAGCGACGGGCTGACCGAGGCAGGCACCCACTTCGTGTCCGCGCTGCGCGACACGCTGGGCCGCTGGCGGGCAGAGCCGGTGACGCCTGCCGCCGCCGCCCAGGCCCGCCTGAAGTCCGAGCACCACAGGAAGGCCTGGGTCAGGGCGAACACTCAGGTTTAGATCGGCGGCGGGTCGAAGTCGCTGTGGAGCCGCTCGCCGGCGAGCACCGAGAGGGTCTCTGGGTGGTCGCGCCCGAGGACCGCGTCCAGCCGTCGCGTCGTGTCCGTCAGCAGCTGCTCAGCCTCCTTCTCCGCGCCGGCGGCCCGCAGGTCGAGGGTCAGGTTGGCGGCGCACACGAGGCTGAGGTAGTGGTCGGGGTCGAAGGCCGCCTGGATCCGCCGGTGGTTCTCCTCGCCCAGACGGCGGGCCTCGTCGTGCAGGCCGAGCGTGGCCAGGTCGTTCTGCAGGTTGATGGCGCAGCTGACGGTGTAGTCGTGGTCGCGGCCGAGCCGCTCGGTGAGACCGGCCAGGGCCCGTTCGCTGATCTGGCGAGCCTTGGCTGGGTTGCCGTTCAGGCGCGTGAGCAGCGCCAAGTTGATGTTGCCCGCGTGGGTGAACGGGTGATCGGCGCCGAACACCTCGGGATAGTGGCCGAGCCCACGCTCCACCATCTCCAGCGCCTCTCCGAGGTCGCCGTTGGCCCGCAGCGCGTTGGACAGGCCGACGGCCGCAGCCATCGTGTCGGCGTGTCCGTCTCCGTACAACCGCTCCAGGCGGGTGTGGGTGTCCCGCATGAGCACGAGGGCCTCGGGCAGCCGCCCGCTCCGGCGCATGGAGATCGCGAAGTCCTTGGCCGCCAGCAGGGTGATGGGATGGTCATCGCCGAGCTGCGCCACGCCGTACTGGTACGCCTCCTCGGCCATGTCGGTGGCGACCTGGAACTGACCGCTCAGCCGCACGGCCCGGCTCAGGTTGCTCCATGTGGAGAGCAGAACGCGGCGCCCGATGCCTTCCGCGCTGCTTCTTTGAAGGTAGACCTCCTGGAGCAGCTTCCCGGCTCTGTCATAGTCGCTCGTCAACGCGTAGTCGATCGCCAGGTTGTTACGGGCTCGCAGGGTGTCGGTGGCTCGGGGACCGGTCACCCGCTCGTATGCCTCGAGCAGCTCCTGGTCGTTCTGCCGTGCCTGGAAGAACTCACCGCGACCACGGAGCGCTCCCGCGTAGCTGTTCTTCGCCCACAGCGTTTCCGGACGCTCGGGGCCGAGTTCCTCGATCATCACCTGCAAGGTCTCTGACATGATCTCGTAGGCCCTGGTGTAGGAGGTCAGGCCCAGGTAGACGATGCCCAGGTGGATGCGGGCGACCAGCACGTCGACATGCCGGGCGCCACTGGCCTCAGTCCACTGCACGATGTACTGGTTCAGCAGCGACTCCGCCTGTCTGTAACTGCCGCGCACGTACAGGTAGCGCACGAGGTCGAGGGCGAACCCGCGTACAGACGGCAGCGTGCAGTCGATGAGTCCGGAAGGCTCCAGGTGGGCGGCCAGCTCTTCGAACTGGGGCCACTTGGCCGTGTCGTCGGGGTCGCTCGGCGCGGAGCCCGCCAGTAGCAGGTGCACTTCGTGGCGCAGTTCCTCGCGATCCTCCGGGCTGGTCTCGTCGCGGAGCAGCGCCTGGTTGAGCCGGTGGACCTGGAGGGTGCGGGTGGACGGCTCCACCTTGACCAGGGCGAGGCGCTCGAGATTGCTCAGCGCGTTGGTGAGGATGATCGTGTCGGAAAGGATCTTGCCCAGCCGGGGGCCCACCGCCTGGTTTCCCCGGCGGAAGACGTCCCGCGGGATGGGCTCGGGGCCGAAGAACGCACAGCAGCGCAGCAGCTCGACCGCCTCAGGTACGCGGTCTTCGAGCTGCGAGACCGACACCTGCCAGGCCGCCGTCATGGACTGCGGGTAGGTCGGCGACTTCTCCAGGCTGAGCACGTCGCCCGTCCGCTTCTTCACCAGGCCGACGTACTCGTCGACCGACATCAGCGTGCGCGACAGCAGGGCGGCGGCCTGCTCCAGCGCGAGCGGGAGGTCGCCGAGCACCTCGGCGACCAGGTTGGCCTCGGACTCGGTCACCGCACCGGCCAGGCGCTTGAGCAGGAACGCCATGCTCTCCTCGCGTTTGAACACGTCCACCGCGATCGTGTCCTCGTGGTCGCTCCAGCGCGAGTTGCGTGAGGTGATGATGACATGGCCCGGCCCTCTGGGGAGGTATTCCTTGATCAGCTCGGGTTCCTCGGCGTTGTCGAAGATCACCAGCCAGCTGCGGTAGGGCTCCCCGCTCTGCAACGCGCGCAGCACCGACTGCGCCGCCTGCTCCACCCCGGTGCTGGTGGCGGGCGGCAGGCCGAGCGCGGTGGTCATCGCGGCCAGGGACGACGGCACGAGCATGGGCTGGTCGGCCGAGACCCACCAGACCAGGTCGTAATGGGTGCGGTACTGCCAGGCGTACTCGACGGCGAGCTGCGTCTTGCCCACACCGCCGAGGCCCTGCAGCGCCATGGGCTGCGCCACCACGGCGGTCACAGGGCTGATGCTCTTCCTCAGCGCGAGCAGGAGGTCCGTGCGGCCGGTGAAGTTCGGATTACGCTTCGGGACCCGTTCAAAGACCTTGGGCCCGTGCGCCGCCATGGAGTGCGAGTTTTCCGACACGTCAATCCTCCGCTCAGCGTCCGAACAGGTTCGATATCCGTATGGCCCCATCGTAAAGGTTGATTAGTCGGACGGTTTATCACAGAATAAATACACATAAAAAAAATCTTGCTCGACCCGGTCGGGCAGGACCTGTGCGCACGCTCATAAGCGCCCACATGTCACCCGACATTCGGGTGACCGAAAAGGACGGAGTGCACATGCGTGACGGGCAGTATGGTTCGGGCAAGCTGATCGACGTGACAGCCGTTTCCCTGCGCAGTCTCCACGAGATGGACAGCGCCGCGCTCCGGGAAGTGCTGACCTCATGCCTGACCGACGACAAGGAGCAAATGGCACGCTTCCAGAGCTCCATTTAAGACATACTCCGCATATACCACCAGCGAGCCTGAAACCGGGCGCGCCCGGACAACAATTCATCTCCGCGGGTGGGTGTGCCGGCCGCGCCGGACGTGCAAGGATATCGATCTCCTTGACCGTCACGCAGGAAATGTGCGATGAAACGCGGCTGCGGAGGGGATCGCCATGACGACTTCCGGCATGGGTGCGCAGGCGGCGCCGGGACCGTACAAAGGCTCGCGCGCTTTTCGCGCTGAAGACCGCCACCGATTCTTCGGCCGTGGGGCCGAATCCCACGAGGTGCGCAAGCTGTGGCGCGAGCAGCGGCTGACCGTCCTGTACGGCGCCTCAGGGATCGGGAAGACCTCGCTGCTCCAGGCGGGCGTCCTGCCGCTGTTCAGCCCGGGCGCGGTCGACGTCCTCCCGCTCGGCCGGGTGTCCTACGGGTCGTCCTTTCCGCGGGCCGCGCTGCCTCCCCACAATCCGTACGTTCTCGCGCTGCTGATGTCGTGGGCGCCGATGGCGCCGCCCACCCGGCTGGTGGGCATGACGATTGCGGCTTTCCTCCGGTCCCGGCCGGTCAAGCGCGACGCCTTCGGCGAGCCGACGCCCATCCTGATGGCCATCGACCAGGTCGAGGAGCTCTTCACCGGCGGGCAGGGGCATCAGCCGTACCGGCGCTGGTTCTTCGGCCAGCTCGCCGAGGCGCTCCGCGACGACTCCCGCCTCCGCCTGCTGCTGTCGATCCGCGCGGACCGGCTCCCCGACCTCCTGAAGTACGAACGCGAGTTAGCCGACGCCCTGGACGAATGCGAGCGTGGCGAATCGAGCCCGGAGCGCTACGCTCTGGAGGCGCTGAGCCTGGACGGCGCGCTGGAAGCGGTCACCAGGCCGGTCGAGGGCACGGGGTGCGCGTTCGCCGAGGGCGCGGCCGAGCAGGTGGTGGGGGACCTCATCGCGATCAGGACGCGGTCGGGCGGCCGGCATGAGGGCCAGGCCGTGGAGCCGGTCCAGCTGCAGGTGGTCTGCGAGTCGCTGTGGAGATCCCTGCCCCCGGAGACCACCGAGATCAGGAAGAGCGACGTGCTCAGGTACGCCGACAGGGCGCTGTCCGAGCACTACGCCAGGGAGATCCATGGGATCGCCGCCGAACGGTTCAACGGTGACGCTCGCAGGCTGACAACCTGGCTGCGGCTGACCTTCCCCGGCCGGGCAGGGGGCGGGCCGCAGGCCGTCCGGCAGGGCTCGATCAGGTCGGCGGGGGTCGGCAAGACCGTGATCGCCCTGCTGGTGAAGCGCCGCCTCCTCCGCGCCGACCAGCACCTGGGCGAGAGCTCGTACGAGCTGGCGTACGACCGGCTGCTCCAACCGGTCAGGCAGGACGACCAGAGCGTGGAGGTCGTCCCCGTCGAGCTGTGCTCCGAGGACTGCCTCCGCGAGGCGGAGGGCGCGCTGCGCGAGGGCGATCTCTTCCTGGCGGCCAAGCTCGGCCAGGAGGCGCTGGCCCGGGCACAGGAGCATGACCTCGCGCTGCGCGCGCAGATCGAGTCGCTGCTCGGCAACGTCGCCCATCAGTACGGGGACCTGGAGAAGGCCATCGCCCACTACGGCACGGCCGCCCAGAGCTTCGAGACCGCCGGGACGGCGTCCGCCGTCGGGCCCCTGCTCACGGCGATCGGGAGGCTGCGACTGGCGCAGGGCTCGCCCGCCGCGGCCGTGCGCGAGTTGCACGCCGCGATGATTCGCGTACCGGCGGATCTGACGATCCAGACGGAGCTGGCCTGGGCGCTGTGGCAAGGCGGGCATCCGGACGCGGCTGTGGGCGTGCTCAACGGCGTACTCGACAGGGAGGGCAACAACACCGACGCCCTGCTCGGCCGCGGCCAGATCCTGGCCGGCATGGGACGGCCGCACGCCGCGCTGCGCGATCTCGACCGGGCCGGGCCCCTGCGCTGGCCGTTGGCCAAGGTCGCGCACGCGCTCGCGCTCGCGCAGACCGACAGCATGCAGGAGGCCCAGCAGGAGATGGTGGAGGCCCTGGCCGAGGCCGTGGACCACGGGCCGGTGCTGCTGTACGCGGCGCGCGTGGAGGAGCTGGCGGGCAAGACCTCCTCGGCCACGGCGCTGGCCCAGCAGGCCATCGCGGCCTCGGCCCCCGCGCTACCCGAGCACATGGCCGGGGACGCCCGGCGGCTGGCCCGCGTCGGGTGAATGCCGCGACCGTCAGGCGGCGCTCGCGGGCGAGACCGGGACCAGGTTGTCGCGGAGCGCCCGCATGCGGGTGGCCGGCACCGCCACACAGAGCATCGCGAGGAGCAGCACGAACGAGCCGCCCGCCACGCCGAACCAGGTCACCAGGAAGCCGCCCAGAGGCGCCGCGAGGCAGATGGCGCCGTGGGACGTCAGCCGGGAGACGCCGACCACGCGGGCCAGCGTCTTGGGAGGGATGCACTCCACCTCGATGGCCCTGATGCACACGTTGCTCACCGCACCGCCGAAGCCGGTGATGAACAGCGCGACGGCGAAGAAGACCGGCCGGATCTCCAGCGTCGCGCCGAGCGCGGCAGTGGACAGCGCCGCGACCCAGACCCACATGTGAACGAGCAGGATGGACCGCATCGGCCGCCTGAGGTAGGGGGTCATGGCCGCCCCGACGGCTCCCCCCACTCCGGCGGACGCCAGCACGAGCCCGACGGTCAACGACGTGAGGCCGCTGGAACCGGCCACGAAAATCATGATCATCGCGTTCACCATCAAGTTGGTGATGGCGATGAGCGCGACCGAGGCACGAAGAAACGGCTGATATTTGAGTGCCCGGAATCCGGCCAGCAGGTCGCGTTGCAGCGGCGGACGCGCCGGCCGCCGGTTGGGGCCCGTGCGCATCCCGAAGAACAGGACGAACGACACGGTGAAGAGCACGGCGTTGACCGCGAACGGCATCAGATATGCCAGCCCGAACAGGTAGCCGCCGAGCGGCTTGCCCGCGAGCGAGGCCAGATGGCTGGCGCTCTCGGTCCTGGCCAGCGCGTACCGCAGCTCTGTCCGCCCCACCAGGGACGGCACCAATGACATCTCCGCCAGCATGTAGAGCACCCACATCGCGCCCTCGACGAGCGCGGCCAGGATCACATGCGGCAGCCACACCTCACCGAAGAACAGGGCCACGCACACGCTCGCCACGGTCAGCCCGCGCACGGACTCGGCGAAGAGCACGATTGAACGCGGCGGTATCCGGTCGACCAGGACCCCGCCAGGAACATAGAGGATCAGGATCGGGAGCGTCAGGGCGAACCCGGTCCAGCCCGCCGCGGCGGGTGACCCCGTCACCGCCAGGGCCAGGAGCGGATAGACCACGCCGAGGGTGCGGGTGCCGATCGTGGAGATGGCCGATCCGGCCCAGACTCGGACGAAATCCGCCGTCCAACGAGGCGGCGAACCGCGCCGCGCCGCGTCAGTTCCTTTCACGCCCCCGCCGCTTCCCTTGGGCCGCATGGCCTCTGCGTCATCAATACGCGTGGGAACAGCGACATACTGCTCACAACGGGATGGACGGGAAAACGTTGACAACATATTGGCGCTGCAACCCGTTGAAGTATAGCCAGGTAACGTGCAGGTGGGAGCCATTCCGGCTCGCCAAATTCCGTACATTTACCGACCACATTGCACTGTTTATGGTAACTATCGCATAATCAGGAGTAATGGCCGCTCAGATGGTGACTTCAGACCTTATGATCGACAATGCCCGGTTGGCGCGCGACCTCGCCGCCCTCGGGATCGGATCCGGGCAGGTCCTGCTCGTGCATTCCGCGCTCAGCCGCATCGGTCACGTCAAAGGCGGCCCCGGCACGGTGGTCGCGGTGCTCCGCGAGCTGCTCGGCGGCGACGGCACTCTCGTCGTCCCCAGCGGCACCTCGGCCAACTCCGACACCTCGCCGCACTACCGCAGCGCCGTCGCGGGGATGAGCCCGGAGGAGATCGCTCGTTACCGCTCCGCGATGCCGGCCTACGATCCCCGATCCACCCCGTCCACCTCGATGGGCCGGATCGCCGAATGCGTACGCACCCTGCCCGGCGCCCGCCGCAGCGCCCATCCGCAGACGTCCTTCGCCGCCATCGGATCCCGGGCGGCGGCGATCACCGACGGGCACGCTCGCGACTGCCTGCTGGGCGAGCGCTCCCCGCTCGCCCGGCTCTACGACGCCGGAGCCCTGGTCCTGCTGCTCGGCGTCGGCTATGACAAGTGCACCGCCTTCCACCTGGCCGAATACCGCTACACCAGCGCCCCGCCCCGGCGCAGCTTCCGCGCCGTGGTCGACGACGGGCAGGGGCCCGAATGGTGCGAGTTCGTGGACGTGGACGTGGACATGAGCGACTTCGAGGCCCTGGGCGCGGACTTCGACGGGACCGGCGCCGTGCGGCGCGGACTGGTCGGCGCCGCAGAGGCCCGCCTGTTCCCGCTGATCGCCGGCGTGGACTACGCCGTCGACTGGTTCGCCGCCCACCGCCGGAGCTAGCGGCGCATCACCACGCGGGGCGCGACCTCGATCCCCAGCTCGCGCTCGTGCTCCACCACCGCACGCAACTCCGGCCCCCACTCCTCCTCGGGCATCACCGAGAAGCCGTGCCGCGCGTACCACGGCGCGTTCCAGGGCACGTCACGGTACGTCGTCAGCGTCACGGCAGGTGCCCCGGCGGCCCGCGCGTGGTCGACGACCGCCGTCACCAGCCGGCCGCCGATGCCCTGGCGCGTGCTCCGCGGATGCACGGCCAGCTGCTCCAGGTGCAGGTTGCCGTCCACCCACCCGACCAGCGCGAACCCCGCCGGAGGCGTCCCCTCCACCAGGACGGCCCCGGGATCGTCCACCTCTTCGATCATGGTCGTGCCGGACGGGAACACGATGCCCACCTGCTCGAAAAGCCCGTCCGCCGCCAGCTCCACAGCCACCAGCCCGGCCAGCTCCCCCGCCTCGGCCCATCGCACCATGCCGACACGATCTCATGTTTCAGGCGGATCTCACCGCTCGTATTAGTGTTTGTGCTCATAGGCTCGGCTGTGCGGAGCCGAGACCCCCTCCTCATGGCGTGCCCACGACCATCCGGTGGTGGGCACGTCGTGTGCGGCCAGCCGCGGAAGCCGCCTCAGAGGTCGAGGAGCGGCTCCAGGCCCACGGTGAGGCCGGGCAGTTCGCGCACGCGGCGCACCCCGAGCAGCACGCCCGGTGTGAACGCCGACCTGCTCATCGTGTCGTGCCGGATCGTGAGGATCTCGCCGTCGCCGCCCAGCAGCACCTCCTGGTGCGCGATCAGCCCGGACAGCCGCACCGCGTGCACGTGCACGCCCCCGACGTCGGCCCCGCGGGCGCCGTCGAGCGCGGTGCTCGTGGCGTCGGGCATCTGCCCGAGCCCTGCCTTG
>NZ_JBFAMX010000170.1:0-18922 GCF_040659615.1 Nonomuraea sp. NPDC049784 | reverse complement strand
CAGCCAGCCGACGATCTCGCGGCGCTGGGCCTGGGGCAGCTCGCCCAGCGCGTACGACATGGTCACCAGGTCGGCCGGGGGCCGGTCGAGGCCGGGGCGGACCGACGCCTGCCGCCAGGTGACCCCGCGGAGGGAGCCGGACGTGCGGGCGAGGCGTTTGCCCAGGTCGATGATGTGCGGGTCGTGTTCGATGACGGTGACCTGCTCGATGGAGCCCCAGGTCTGGTCCGCCGCCCAGATCGCCGCGCCGGTGCCGCCGCCGACGTCGAGGTGGGTCCTGGGCCGCAGGCCCGGGGTCATGGTGGCGGCCTGGCGCATGGCCGTGGCGGCGGCGGCGTAGGTGGCGGGCATCCGGTAGGCGGCGTAGGCGGCGACGTCGGCCCGGGACCTGATGTGGGCGCCTCCTGCCGTGCCCGTACGGTAGCTCTCGGTGAGGCGGGCGACGGAGTCGGACAGTTCTTGGGGCGAGTAGCCGGACACGGCCGTGTCCAGGGCGGCTCTGAGTTCATCGGGGAGCAACATGTCTACCTCAGTGAATTCGTCGGGCGAGGGCGAGGGGACGCGAGGCGCCGGCCCGCCCCAGCAGCCCCCATCGTTCACGCGACACCAACGTGGGCCATTATCAACCATGCCGCCCCGGCCCAGGCACCATCACCCTCCAGCCTCGTCCCAGGGAAGGCTGCGCCCGCGGCGAACAGCCGCGTCTCCCGGCCCCTCCCCGCAGTAGCGTCGTGGCCATGGTGATCATCGACAACGTCAAGATCGCGTACGAAGAGGCCGGTCCCGCGGCGCCCGCGGGCACCGTGGTGCTGGTGCATGGCTCGGCGGCCGACATGCGCTTGTGGGAGCACCAGTTCCAGGCCCTCCCGGAGCGCTACCGCGTCATCCGCTACGACGGGCGGGGCTACGGCCGCTCCGGCGACGCCGAGGGCGAGGTGTGCCACCACGAGGACCTGCTCGCCGTCATGGACGCGCTGGGGGTCGAGCGGGCGGCGCTGGTCGGCTCCTCGATGGGCGGCGCGTACGCGACCGAGGCCGCGCTGGCCGCCCCCTCCCGAGTCGTCGCGCTCGCGCTCATCAGCTCCGGCCTGGCCGGACACCAGTGGCCGCAGGAGATGCTGGACCAGGCCCGGGAGCGCGTCCACACCTCGGTGCCCGCCGACCGCCTGGCCCGCTACCGCGCCGGGACGGCCGACCATGTGGATCCCGCCGATGTGCGCGCGATGGCGGAGGCCCACACGTTGTGGCAGACGGCGGGCCCCGACCGTGGCCGCGACGACCTGTCCGAGGAGGTGTGGGAGGCCGCGGTGGAGATGTGCCGCCTGGTGTTCGAACGCTCCTGGACCGGCCCCCGATCCACGGAGCGCCACCTCACTCCGCCCGCCGCCACCCGCCTGCACGAGATCAACGCCCCCACTCTGGTGATCAACGGCCTGTCGGACGTGCCCGGCATTCAGGAGATGTCCGGCCTGCTGGCGAAGGGCATCCCGGCCGCCGAGCGCCTCGACCTTCCCGGAACGGGGCATCTGCCGCCGCTCGAACGCCCGGAGGAGGTGACGGCGGCCCTGACGACGTTCCTGTCGAACGTCTTCAAACCCTGACGAGCACGCCCGTCACCGCCCTCTCCCGCTACTTCTCCGGGCAGGACCGGCGCTTACCCGGGCGAGCCCGGCCCTCGGTCGGCGACCGACCAGACGCGGCCCGTCTGGGACGTGTGCTCGGTCAGGATGCCGCCGATGGCCGACGTCAGCAGCTCCCTGTGCCCCTCCGGCAGCTCCCCCGCCAACGCGTCCAGCCGCTGCGTGACCCCTTCGTGTGTCACTACCGCGATCCGCGCCCCGTCGGCGGTCAGCTCGATGTGGCAGGCACGCCGGTCCCGGGGGTCGCGCGTGCGGACCACCAGCCCTCGCTTCTCGGCCCGGTCCACGAGCCCGGTCAGGCTCGACTTCTCCAGGTGCAGCGTGCGCGTCAGCTCCGTCATCCCCACGGGCCCGTCGATGAGCAGGCACAGCAGCTGCGCCTGCTGCGGCGTCAGGTCGTGCTCCCTGCTGACCTCCCCGAACACCTGCTGCACCAGATGCGCCAGACGGACGAGCGCTTCGGTGAACCGCAGGACCGGCTCCTTCGTCGTGACCACGGCAAAGAGTTTACCCGGCAATGGTTCATAGTACGAACTATTCCGAGGCGGGGAACGCGTGGCGGCGCGCCGCGACCACGACCGCCAGGGCCGCCGCCACCAGCGGAAGCGAGGTCCACGGCAGCGCACCCGCCCCCGCGCCCTCCAGCACGAGCCCCCCGGCCAGCGACCCGGCCGCGATGCCGGCGTTGTACACAGTGGTCTGCATGGACGTGGCCACATCCGCGTTCCCCGCGCCCGAAGCGTCCACCAGAGCCGTCTGCAGCAACGTGGGCACGCCCCCGAACGCCGCCCCCCACAACGCGACCGCCCCGAGCAACGCCCAGCCCAGCCCTCCGAACAGGGCCAGCACCGCCATGGCCCCCGCCACGACTCCCAGCACGGCCACGAGCGTCACCCGCAAGTGCCGGTCGATCACGGCCCCGGTGATCCAGATCCCCGCCACCGTCCCGGCCCCGAACACGAGCAGTACGAGACTCGTCCCCCCGAAGCCGGCGAAGGCCACGAACGGCGCCAGGTACGTGTACATCGCCTGGTGCCCCACCAGCACCAGCACCGTCGCCCCCAGGATCGTGCGGACACCGGGAAGCACCGCCACCCGCCGCAACGGCACCCGCGTGGCGGCCGCCTCGCCGGGGAAACCCGGCACCTTCCACAGCACCCACCCCACCAGGGCGACCGCCACAACGGCCAGGCCCAGGAAGGCGGCACGCCACCCGAAGGCCGACGCCAGCGCCGCGCCGGCCGGAATCCCCGCGCACAGCGCCACCGTGATCCCCGCCGAGACGATCGCGATCGCCCGTCCCCGCCGCTCGACCGGCACCATCCGCGCCGCGTAGCCGACCAGCATCGCCCACAGGATCCCGCCCATGACCCCGGCCAGCACCCGCGCCCCGAACGTCACCGCATAAGACGACGAGACCCCGGTCACCGCGTTGAACAGGGCGAACCCCGTCAACGCCGAAACCAGCACGGGCCGCCGCGGAAGCCCGTGCAACAGCGCCGTCACCGGGATGGCCGACAGGGTCGACGCCACCGCGTACGCTGTCACCAGGAACCCGGCCCGCCCCTCGGGCACCTCCAGCGCCTGCGCCATCCGCGGCAGCAACCCCGCGGGAAGCAGCTCCGTCATCACCGCCGCGAACGCCGCCGAGAACAGCGCCAGCAGCCCCGACCACGGCATCCGCCCGACGCGGACCGCGTCGTTGATCGTCGCACCAGACATGCCGAATATGCTGAAACCTTCACATCAATGTGAAGGCAAGCCGGGGGGCACACCATGAAGATCGGGGAACTGTCGCGGCTCACGGGCGTGCCCACCCGCATGCTCCGCTACTACGAGGAGCAGGACCTCCTGCACCCGGACCGCGCCGGCAACGGCTACCGCCAGTATCCCGAGTCGGCCGTGTACCGGGTCCAGCAGATCCGCGGCCTGCTCGACTCCGGCCTCACCACGGAGATCATCCGCCGGATCCTCCCGTTCCTGAACAGGCCCGACGAGATCCACCTGCACCCGCAGTGCCTCACGCCGGAGCTGGCCGACCTCCTGGAGGCGGAGGCGAGCCGCATCCAGCAACGCATCGACTGCCTCTCCCGCAACCGCGACGCCATCCACGCGTACCTGGCCGCGGTGCGAGCCGCCGGCCTTTACGAAGTAGATCGCGGAAAATAGGTGTCTGTCTGGAGTGGTTCCGTTCGTCGGTTGGGCGTCATCACCGTACGAAAGGGAAATCGATGAACACCGTGACATCCCGCGACGGCACCCGCATCGCCTTCGACCGCGCGGGCGAGGGCCCGGCGGTCGTCCTGGTGGACGGAGCCATGTGCTACCGGGGCGCGGGACCATGCACCGCGCTCGCGGCGGGGTTGGCCGGCGACTTCACCGTCTACACCTACGACAGGCGCGGCCGGGGCGAGAGCGGCGACAGCGACACGTTCGCGGTCGAGCGCGAGATCGACGATCTCGCCGCGCTCATCGAGCACGCGGGCGGCAGTGCGTCCGTGTTCGGGCACTCCTCGGGGGCGGTGCTCGCCCTGGAGGCGAGCCTGCTCGGGACGGGGATCGCCAAGCTGGCGCTGTTCGAGCCGCCCCCCGCAGGGGACGGCGCCTCCATGGCCGAGCGGCTCGACGAGCTGGTACGGGCCGGCAAGCGGGGCGAGGCCGTCGAGGCGTTCCAGCTCGGGATCGGCCTGCCGCCGGAGATGGTCTCCGGGATGCGCGACTCGCCGTTCCGCGCCATGCTCGAGGCCATCGCGCCCACCCTCGTGTACGACACCACGCTCACGAGCTCGGCCCGGCCTGCCCGGTACGCCTCCGTCGCCGTGCCCACGCTCCTCGTCGGCAGCGAGAACAGCCCGGAGGCGCTGCGCACCGCGACCGAGGAGATGGCGCAGGCGGTGCCGGGGGCCCGGCACCGCAGCCTGCCCGGCGGTTTCCACGACGTCGAACCGAAGGTGCTGGCTCCCGTCCTGACCGAGTTCTTCCTCTGAGGAGGCGCGGGTCAGGTCCGCGTCCTGGCCGACGGCGCGGCGGCGGACTTCGGGCGGCCGGCCCTGGCCACGTGGAGCAGCGTGCGCGGGCCGGCCACGCCCAGCCGGTCCGCCAGCGCCTGCCGGGTCGGCTCGCAGTCGATGATCTGGCTCAGCGGGTGTGTGGTGTAGCCGTGCCCGGACAGCGTGAGCCAGTGCCGCATCAGCACGCGGCCCAGCTCCAGCTCGTCCGAGACCGGCCCCACCAGCACCAGCACGTCGCCGTCGTAGTCCAGCAGCCCTCGGGAGGCCCCCGCCAGCACCCTGGGAAGGCCCAGATGGCGCAGCGCGGGATAGAGCGCCAGTGACGCGCGCAGCCCGGCCGCCTCCGCCTTGCTGAGGGCCAGGGCGCGGTCGGTGAGGCCGTCGAGCAGGTAGCGGCGGTGGCGGCGGGTGAGCCGGAGCCAGTCGCGCAGCTCCCGCGTCACGTCCCGGTCCCCGAACTGGTGCAGGTCGGCCGCGTGCAGCAGGTCCGCGAGGTCGCGGCAGGCGAGCCTGCGCATCCCGGTCAGCTCGGCGACCAGGGAGTCCGGCAGGCGTCCCGGGTGGTAGTCGCCGCGGTTCGCCCCGCGGGCCCGGATGTCCGCCGTGGTGAAGGGCGTCGCGTACCGCTCCGCGGCGGCGTGCAGGACGCCCACCCGCCGGGGGCCCGGGTCGGGGCGGAAGCCGACGGACAGGCCGGCGTCGGCGCAGACGATCAGGCAGCACTCGATGAACGCTCCCAGGCTGAGGCGCAGGTCGCGGCCCGTGGGGTCGCTGACGGGGAGAGCACGCGACGGGTCCCAGCCGATCTCGGCCTCGCCGCCCGTGTAGGTGAGGGTCCAGGGCTGGGTGTTGTGGGCGCTGGGGGCGCGCCAGAAGTCCGGCTCCAAGCGCCGCAGCTGGTCTTTCACGACGTCAGATCCTTCTCGTAGAAGGTGTAGCCGTGCAGGGGGCGGCCGCCCATCGCGGTGTACTGGGCGGCGGAGCCGGGGTTGGTGCGCTCCACGTACGTGCTGCGCAGCGCCCGGTAGCCGCCCCGGCGCAGGCCCTCGTGCAGCTCGCGCGACAGCAGCCGCATGTAGCCGTGGCCCTGCTCGCCCGGGACCGTGCCCTTGATGATGAGCACCGCCTCGCGGCGGTAGCGGGAACGGGTGGCCAGCAGGCGGAGCTGGTTCAGGAGGTGGAGATCACCCCGAATCTTCGCGATAAATCGCGAAATGTCCGGCAGGCAGAGCACGAACGCGACCGGCCGGTCCGCCTTCGTCAGGTACAGCAGTAGGGACTCGTCCAGCAGGTACGCCAGCCCGTCCGTCTGCGCGGCCAACTGCTCCGCCGAGATCTCCGTGTAGTAGCCGAGCTGTGCGAAGCTGCCGTTCAGCATCTCGCGCAGGATCGGCAGCTGCTCCCCGATCCGCCGGCGGTCGCCCCGGTGCACCCGCAGCCGCTCGGCCCCGATCCGCTCGTCGTCGAACACGAACACCGGCTCGTCCGGCACCGGGCAGATCCAGGTGTCGGACTCGAAGCGGCGGGTGAAGCCGTACGCCTCGTAGGCAGCCGGGTAATACGGGTGGTTCCAGGCGCTGTCGATGAAGCCCCGCTCGCCGAAGCCCGAGGTGATGACACCGCCCGACTGGTTGGGCAGCAGCGACACCGGCCCGAACGCCGCCTCCTTCCCCGAGGAGCGGCCGGCCGCGAGGACGCCGTCGAACAGCTCCTCCGCCGCCTCCTCCTCTGCGAACTCGGTCAGCCCGAACAGCTGCGTGGCCCGGCCCAGCTTGGCGTCCAGCGCGGCGTCGGTGTGCAGCGTCGTCCGCGCGACCACCTCGCCGCGCCGCCTGAGCACGTACAGGCGCACCCCCTGGCGGTGCCACGTGCGTACCTGCGCGTGGAGCGGCGGGATGAAGCGCGGCTCGCCCGCGTAGACGCGGTCGGTCAGCGCCAGGAAGTCGCGCAGGTCGCGGCGGCTCTCGACGGGCTGCAGAGTCACCCGCGCCTCACCCGGGGCCCTTCGCCGTCCTCCGTAGAGAGCGGGGTGAACGTCTCTATGTGCGCCATCGGGCCGCCCTCCGCGCGCCAGACGCCGTTGCTGTAGCCCTCCGGCTCGGCGTTGTAGAGCCGGATGTACCCGCCGGTGGCGTTCCTGGTGCCGTCCGTCACCCACTGCATGAGCTTGCGGTGGTGGCGGGAGCGGGCGAAGCGCAGCAGCGCGTCGCGGTCCTCGAAGAAGGCGAGCGTGCCGAGCGTGAGGGGGAACTCCCAGTAGACCTTGTGCCAGCAGTAGCCGCGCATGCGCTTCATGTCGCGGACCATCCGGAACCACGTCAGCGTGAGCGTGACTATCGACAGCGGCCCTCGGTATCGGGTCGCGCCGACGAACATCGCCGTCGCCCGCCCCTGCGGCGGCGCCTTGCTGAAGTCGGTGGTTCTCATGCGTCCTTCACCAGGTAGACGTTCTTCATCTTCGTGAACCCGGCGAACGGCCCCTCGTCCAGGTTGAAGACCTTGACTCGGAGGTCGGCGGCCGTCGGATCCTCCTTGAGCGACTCGGCGAAGTCGCGCGAGACGGCGCTCAGGTGGGCGACCACACCCTTGCGGCAGATCTCGGCCAGCTCCTCGCGATCCGCCTCACCGCGCAGCTCGATGTTGATCACTGGACGGTACTCCAGTCCGGGCAGCTCCTCCAGCGACAGGCAGAACCTGTTGATCGCGGCAGCGTACGGATTGCCCTGGTAGAGGCCGTACTCGACGTCCTGCGGATACAGGTTGGCGCCCATGTAGGAGATCGTCGAGTCCTTGCGCCCGAACAGGAAGAGGAGCGGCAGGTTCATCCGCTCGTCGGTCCACGCCCGCTCGTACTCGCCGGCGCCGAGAGCCTGCTTGACGTCGGCGAGGGTGTGCAGCCTGGCCTCGTCGCCGACGTTGTAGCGGAGCTTGGGCTGTAGGCAGCTCTTGGTGTTGATGGTGCACAGCAGCTCGCCTTCGGCGTTAACCTCGAGGAACGTCTCCAGCGGGTTGTAGTGGAAGATCATCGGCAGCCGCTGCTCACCCGGGCCCAGCAGCAGGTCGCGCAGGCGCTGGTCGGTGGCCAGGCGCTTGCGCAGCCACACGCTGAACCCGCTCTCCGCGCCCATCCCGATGGTCAGGTCGCTGGCGCCGTACCCGGAGCGGACCTCCTCGAAGCGCTCCTCCAGGTAGTCGCGCAGCGCCTCGGTCATGCCCTCGCCGCCGACCATGCCGCGGATGCGGTAGTCCCGCCACGGGAAGCCCGCCTCGTCGAGGCGGTCGCGCAGGTGCTTGAGGAACGGCGGGTACGCGGCCACCACGTAGTCGTAGCCGGGCCCGAAGTGCTCCAGTGTGTCGGCGATCTTCTCCAGGTCGGGGCCGGTGTTCTTGACCATCGCGATGCGCGCCATGGCGGCGCCGGTCGTGGTGCCGGTGGCCCAGGCGCCCATCGAGTACGCGTTGATCACGAACAGCCTCTTGCCGGGGAAGACCAGCTCGATGTACCCGGCGGCGTTGCGGTAGATGCCCTTGAGCTCGCGCGGCCCGCGTACCCAGTTGTACGGCTTGCCGCTCGACCCCGACGACTCGTCCACGATCACGCCGGGGCGGTGCAGCCTGCCCTCCTGGCAGCGGCTAGCCTCGTCGTACACGGCGGCGTAGTTCTGCTTGGTGGTCTCGGGGAAGTCCGCCAGCCGCCCGGCGTGCTCGGCGCCGTTCGCGCGCAGGAAGTGCCGGTACGCGGGCACGTCCACGGCGGCGAACTGGCAGGCCACCCGGGCGTGCCTGGCCGCCAGCCAGTCGAGCGCCGGGTGGTAGCCACGGGCGACGAGCCGCCAGACGGCGGGATGCATCGCGCCCAGGCGGTACACGCCGGTCAGGGACCAGGAGTAGGCCTGGAGCCGGGCCCTGCGCCAGCGCTGGCGGAGGGTGAGCGGCCCCAGTGGGGGGCTGAGCCGGATCATGGACCGTGAGACTAGCGGGGCGGGATAAAAGATCGCTTTACGTCAGCTTTCAGCCTGATGCCGGTTAACGCGGAATGAACCCTTCCGCATTCCCCTCTACCGTGAGCCGCGAGCATAGGAAGACGTAGTGATCAAATTGTCGTGGCCGCAGGTCAGCGCCAGGCGGCTGCAGCGTGCCGGGCTGGCCGCGGGCATGGAGCGGACGAGCCCGGACGCGGTCGTGGCGGCCATGTGCGGGGCGCATGCCCAGGTCATGTCGGCCGCCGAGGCGTCGATCGGACTGCGACTGGCCGGTGTCAACCGGGCCCATGTCCGCGCGGCCCTGTGGGAGGAGCGCAGCCTCGTCAAGACGCATGGCCCGCGCGGCACCGTGCACCTGCTTCCCGCCCGTGACCTGCCCATGTGGGTGAGCGCGATGTCTTCGCTGCCGCCCGCGCACAGCGCGGCGCCCGCGTACATGAGGATGACCGCCGAGCAGACCGATCAGGTGGTGGCGGCCATCCGCGAGGTGCTCGCCGGGGCCGAGATGACCATCGACGAGCTGAGCGAGGCAGTGGTCACCGCCACCGGGCCGTGGGCGGGCGACCTGGTCATGCCCGCGTTCCAGACCATGTGGCCGCGGTGGCGGCAGGCGATGGCCCTGGCCGCGCACCGGGGCGCGTTCGTGTTCGGGCCGACCAGGGGGCGCAAGGTCACCTACACCGCAGCGCCTCCCGCGCCGCCCGTGGCCGACGGGCTCGCCGGGCTGGTCAGGGCCTTTCTGACGGCGTACGGGCCTGCCACGCCCGAGCAGTTCGCGCGGTGGGCCGGAGGGCCCGTGCGGTGGGCGGGCGAGGCGTTCGACGGCGTGGAGCTGGAGGAGGTGCTGTTCGAGGGCGAGCGGGCCTGGGTGCTCGCAGGCGACACCGCGGTGCCGGACGATCCACCGCGGGGCGTGCGGCTGCTGCCGTACTTCGACGCCTACGTGGTGGCAGGGCGTCCGCGCGAGTTCCTCTACCCGGGCGCGGCAGCGGCGCGGGCGCTGACCGGCGGGCAGGCGGGGAACTTCCCGGTGCTGCTCGTGGACGGGGACGTGGGCGGGGTCTGGCACCAGCGGCGCTCCGGAAACAAGATCGACGTCACGGTGGAGCCGCTCCGCGACCTCACCGCCGCCCAGCTGCGGGAGCTCGACGAGCAGGTGGAGCGCATGGGCGAGGTGATGGAGGGCCGCCCGCGCCTGACCATCGGCTCGGTCACGGTCGGCCCTCACGCTTGACTCCCTATCACTCCCTAATGTGTGCGATTATAGGGAGCGATATGGAGCAATACACCATCGATCAGGCGGCGGCTCTGCTGGGGCTGCACGTCAAGACCGTCCGCAACTACGTACGGGACGGGCGGCTGCCGGCCGTGCGCGTCGGCAAGCAGTACCGGATCGCCAAGGAGGACCTCGCGGCCTTCGCCGGCCTGCCGATCGACGCCCCCGCCGCGCAGCGTCACGCCGAGGTGTCCAGCATCGTCCAGATCGACGGCATCACCAGGGGCGAGATGGACCGGGTCAGCACGATGGTCATGGCATCCCTGGCGGGCCGCCCGCACGGCCTGCGCGTGGAGTTCGTCTACGACGAGCAGCGTGCCCACCTGAAGGTCATCGTGCTGGGCGGGCTGGAGGAGAGCGCCCAGGTCCTGCGGATCGTGGACGCGTTGGTACGTGACTGAAGCCCCTGAGAGATCATGGAGTTCCTGGATGCTTGACGACCGTGTGTACGTCTGCGAGCCGCATGGCGAGCCACTGCGCGAGGCCGGCGACGCGCTCGACCTCCTCGGCGAGGCCTTCGGCAGGGGCGCGACCTGGGTGGCCGTCCCGGCCGAGCGGCTCCACGACGACTTCTTCACGCTGCGCACCGGCGTGGCGGGCGAGATCGCGCAGAAGTTCGTCAACTACCGCATCGGCCTGGCCATCGTGGGCGATGTCTCCCGCTTCACCGCCGCCAGTTCCGCGCTGCGTGCCTGGGTGCTCGAGTCGAACCGGGGTGACCACGTCTGGTTCGTCGGCGACCTCGCGGAGCTGGCGGCACGGCGGTCAGCTCGCGAACATCCCGCCGGTGACGTTGACGAACGTCGCGGTGAGGCCGCCGGCCCGGTCTGAGGCGAGGAACGCGGCCGTCTCGGCGACCTCGGCGACGCCGGGCGAACGGCGCGTCATCCGTAGGGACGCCAGCCCTTGCAGCACGCCCTGCAGCGCGGCCTCGTTGGCCATGTCGGGGTTGACCGCGCCGAGCTTCTCGGCGGTGAGCGTCTCCGGCACGCCGGCGACCCACAGGCCCAGCGCCCGCACCCCGCTCGGCCCGACCTCGGCGGCCAGCGCCCGGATGAACGTGTCAAGCGCCGCGTCCGCCGGGCACGTGCCGCCCATCAGCGGGCTGGTGTGCGCCGAGCCGCTGTCCAGGGCGAGGATGACGCCGGAGCCCTGCCTGGTCATGTGGCGGGCGGCGGCCCTGGCGGTGATGAAGTTCGCGGTGATGCCGGTGACGATCGGGCGGGTGAAGTCGTCGGTCGTCATCTCGATCAGCGGGGTGCCCTGCACGTCGCCCCGGCTCACCAGGTTGAACGACACATCCAGACTGCCGTACCGGTCGGCCACATCCCGGGCGTGCTCGTCCACGGCCCGCTCGTCGAGCGCGTCCAGCACGGCGGCCTCCGCGTAGCCGCCCGCGGCGGTGACCTCCTTGACCACCCCGTCGAGGGGCTCCCGGGTGCGCCCTGCCACGAACACCCTGGCGCCCTCGCGGGCGAACGTCCGCGCGATGACACCGCCCAGCGAGCCGCCGCCGCCGTAGATGATCGCGTTCTTGTCCTGGAGCAACATGGTGATCTCCTCAGTGCCGAATTCCGGTTCCTGCGAACGCGTCGAACGCGGGCGGCACGGATCGACAACCGGTCCGGAGATTTTTCTCAGCCGTTCATGACGAGCGCCACGGCGGCGTCGAGCGGGTCCCCGCACTCCTGAAGCGGGTGTCATTAGGTTCGAATCCTGCCGGGGGCACTCACCTAGATAGGCATTTTCAACCCCTGACCTGCGATTTCTCAGCCGCAGGTCTTTTGCTTTGTGAACCTGGATAGGCAGCCGACGGTGCCCGCATGCAGCCGTAAGACCATGATCAGGGGACATACGCGGGATGATCTTGAACGCGTTTCACCAGGTCAAACCCTGATTCCGGGCCATTCGGGCCTCCGGCAACCCGCTACGGCCGCCCGGGCATGCGACGAACACAGCGTGCCAAATACGTGCGTACAAACCGAGCGTCACCCCGCCCCGGCCGTCGCTGTTGAGGACATCGGCACGCCTCTTGCCCTGGCCAGGCAAGGCCTGGATGCCGGCGGCGCGGCGTTCTCAGTACAGTGTCGGGGTGGCAGGTGAGCAGCTGAGTGTGCGAGTGGACAGCTGGATCTGGTCGGTACGGCTCACCAAAACTCGTTCGATCGCGTCCGACGCCTGCCGGGGCGGTCACGTCCGAGTCAACGGGGTGCGGGTCAAGCCCGCGCACGCCGTACGGGTCGGAGACGAGGTCCGGCTGCGGCACGAGGGACGCGAACGCATCGTGGTCGTCTCCCGCGCCATCACCAAGCGCGTCGGCGCCGCCGTGGCCGCCGAGTGCTACGTCGACAAGAGCCCTCCGCCCCCTCCTCGCGAGGAAACCGTGATAGTGGCCGTCCGGGCTCGTGGCGCGGGCCGTCCCACCAAACGCGAACGCCGCAGCATCGACAAGCTGCTCGCACGCCCGATGGAGGAGGGGCAGTGGGGCACCCGGGCGCGCCCGGAGTGATCGAGCAGACCGCATCGAACTGGATGCGCGGAGGCGACCGGCATGTGCAGCACCCCCAACACCGCACCGGTCCGCTCGCTTGGCTCCGACCATGTCATCGACCACACCAAAGAGCACTACACTCGCGGCACCAACCGGTACGACCTGCTGCTGGACCGTCGCGAACCACGGCGTGCCCGCGAACAGGCGCGTGCTGCGGGCGTGGTGGTGGAGTGCGCGCCTTTCCCCGGCCAGTGGTTTGGCCCGGTTCGGCGGGTCGTGCTGCTGTCCTCATCGACCATCGCCTTCTCCATGCCTGGGGGGTGGTTCAGGCCGACTGACGGACACCATCGATGATGCTCATCGAGCACCTCATGGATCGTCTCGCGCATCGCCCCAGCATCACAGGCCGCTGACCGCCTCCTCGGTGGTTCCGGCGATGGCGTAGGCGCGCTCGAGGAGGACCGATTCGGTGGCGACGTCGATGCCGTAGACCTTCACCAGCACCAGCTTGAACCCGACCTTCCTGACCATCCGCAGCGTGGAGTCGCCCGTCCAGTCGAGCCTGACGTCCGTGTCGACCTCCGCGATCCTGCCCTCCGCAGGGTCCCGCTCCACCTTCTGGCCCGACGCCGGCACGGAGAACGTGGCGGTGACCAGCCCGTTCTCCAGGTCGTACAGGGCGATCTTGGGTTTGCGACCGGTGACGTAGACCGCCACGGTGCGCCCGTCGGCGTTCAGCGCGGCGGTGGATGCGTTGTCGCCGATGAGCCGAGGCGGCACGACACTGGTGGTCCGCTTGCCGTTCAGGTCGTGAACGCTGAGCCTGCCGGACTTGTCGTCGTCCGTCCTGACGAGGATCTGGTCGCCGTCGCCACTGAAGCTCAAGGCATCTTCATGCACCGACACCCCCGGCACCTTGCCCAGCAGGGCGCCGGTGGCGGCGTCGTACACCCGCGCGGGATGGTCGGTGAAGCCGGCCCAGCAGCAGTCCACCGCCACGAGGGAGCCGTCATACGACATCGTCACGCGGGTGACATCGAGCTCCGACTTCGACGGCCACGCCTTGGCCTGCGAGACCCGCGTTCGGCCGTCGAGGTCGCGGACGACGAGCCGGGCGTCCTTGGCTCTGATGTAGGTGAGGCGGCGGCCGTCACCGCTGACGGCGACCGCGTCCGACCACCGGCCCGCCCCGCTGAGCGGGTGGCGCTTGCCGTCGGTCGTCCGGTACCACCAAGGACCACACCACGCGGCGTCACGCGGGTCCTTGGCGCAGTCGGAGGCGGCGGCGTACCAGATCGGGGCGGACATCCCGCCTGCGGGAACGACCGCGCGGGCGGTACCCGGGACGGCCACGAGTGCCGAGAAGACAGCGAGCGCCCCACAAAGGATCTTCACACGGGGTTGGACCTCTCATCGCCGCGCAAGGTTGATTGCGATCCAATAACGGACCTTGCGCTTCAGGCCTCCATGCCAGCGCGTGAACTTGATTCCGCGCCACTCAGATCCGTGGTCACCCCCTGGGGACAGTTACCAAAGAGCCTCTTCAGGCTGGCGCGCACCGGGACGACCGCCCAGAGCCAGCGCCACCATCCGCCGCATTGACATCAGCCCTGCTGCGCACCGGCCGTGCCTGCTGGTCAGGCCGGGAACCTGCTCGGCGAAAATCTGCTTGTCCCAGGCGGTGTTGTCGCAGAAGAAGTGGCAGGTCAGCAGTTGAGCGTGCGAGTGGACAGCTGGATCTGGTCGGCCCGGCTCACCAAGACTCGTTCGATCGCGTCCAACGCCTGCCGGGACGGTCACGTCCTGGTCAACGGGGTGCGAGTCAAGCCCGCGCACGTCGTCCGGGTTGGTGACGAGGTGCGGCATGCGGCATGAGGGGCGCGAATCGCATCGTGATCGTCTCCCGCATCATCAGCAAGCGCGTCGGCGCTACTGTGGCCGCCGAGTGCTACATCGACAAGAGCCCTCCGCCGCCTCCCCACAAGGAGCCGTGACGGTGGCCGGTCGGGCTCGTGGCGCGGGTCATCTCACCAAACGCGAGCGCCGCAGCATCGACAAGCTGCTCGGTCGCCCGGTGGTGAAGGGCCGGCGGGGCCGCCGGGCGCGCCCGGGGGTGACCGGGCTGTTGGGCGCCTCAGGTCTGAGACCGAAATCGAATTTTACTGCCTTACCTTGAAACAAGAAGATCGTCGGCCGCCGCCGCTGCCATGAGAACATCCACGTCGGGCGGGCCACCACGCCCTACCCGAAATGATCACTGGAGAGCGGGGTGCGGGGAGAGCTCGCACGCCCCGTTCGGGAAGAGACCGACGGAGAAGGACCTGGCCAAGGGCACCGCGCCGGCGGTCGACTTCACTCTGAGGGGGGCTCGGTGCAGCAATGCACCGAGGCTACCCGGCGAGTGGAGGGCCACCACGGCGGCAAGTTCATCATCACCCACGCGATCGGCGACGAGGCCATCTTCGCCCAGGGCACCATGGACTACCTCGAACACCGGATGTCCCGTCCGCCTGCCCGCCCCCGGCCCGTCGTGGCTGTCCGCGCCCCTGGAGGCCGGGGGGAAGTCGGCCATCTGGCTCGTATGGCATGGCCGTGCGGACCGGTGTCGGCCCGTACGGCACGCTGGAGCTGCCCGAGTCCTGGCGGCAGGCCCGGCTGGCGCTCGCCTTCGCCGCCGGGGCCCCGGAGCGACGGTCGTCCACGCCGACGACCTGGGTATGCTGACCGTGCCCGCCGCCCGGGCTCGACGAGTCCGGCCCGCGGCACGTGCCGGACATCGACGCGCTGGAAAAGTTCTCGACGACGGCCCCGTGGGCGCTGCCGCAGGGCCGTTTCCGCCTGCACCTGGCCCGGTCTGCCAGACGTTACCTCCGCCATCCCCCGGCTTAGCCGGTGCTCACGAGCGCCGAGACGGAGTCCAGCGGGATCGGCGCGAACATCGGCGGCTCCTCCTCCGGCGTCAGCGCCGTCGGGCCGTAGATCCACTCCGTGAAGGAGTAGTCGTAGATGTCGCGGGCCCGCAGGATCTCGTTGCGCTGCAGCCGAGCCACGCCGTCCAGGTGCCACAGCTCGCCCCATGCGCGCGCCGTGAGCATCACGCGCCGGCAGTGTTCCGGACGGACCGCCTCGTAGGCCGCCAGCACGCCCGGCCAGTCGATCGAGCCGTCCCCGGCACGGCGCGCGGCGACGTGCTCGGCCAGCACCCAGCCGTCCTCGATGGCCATGATCGCGCCCTGCGCCATGTACTGCAGCGGCGGGTGGGCGGCGTCGCCGAGCAGTGCGATGTTGCCGTGGACCCACGTCATGATGGGGTCACGGTCGAACATCCGCCACCACCGGTCCCGCCACATCAGCGGGATGCCTGCCCGGACGTCCGGGCAGGTCGCGGCAAAGGCGTTGTCGAGCTCGTCGGGCGTGCCCCAGTCCTCTTCCCCGGCCAGGGCCTTGGGGGACTGGAAGACCGCGACCTGGTTGAGCATCTCGCCGCCGCGCAGCCCGTACTGCACGAAGTGGCAGCGCGGGCCCACATGGACCGAGACCTCGCTGAGGTCGACGTCCCTGTCGACCTGCTCGATGGGTACGGCGGCGCGGTAGGCGACGTATGCCGAGCTGACCAGTTCGTCCTCGACCAGGAGCCGGCGTGCGACCGAGTGCAGGCCGTCGGCGGCGATGATGACCCGGGCCTCGTCGGCGCGGCCGTCCTCCCACAACACCCGGGCACCGGACGCGGTGTTCTCGTAGCCGCTGATCCGCGCGTCGGTGACCAGGTCGACGTCCGCGCGCCGGCAGGCCCGCAGGAACATGCCGTGCAGGTCGCTGCGGTGGATGACCATGTACGGGAAGCCGTACTTGCGTTCCAGGTCGGCCAGGTCCAGGCGGGTCAGCTCGCTGCCGTCGACGGCGTCGCGCATCACCATGCTCTTCGGCAGCACGCCCAAGCGCTTGGCCTCGTCGAGTAGTCCGTACTCGTGCAGGATCCGGGTGCAGTTGGGCGCGATCTGCAGACCCGCGCCGACCTCGCCGAACTCGCGGGCCTGCTCCAGCACGCGCACCCGCAGGCCCGCGCGGGCCAGGGCGAAGGCGGCGCTCAGGCCGCCGATGCCGCCCCCGACGATCAGGACGTCGGCGGGGCCAGCGAACGCAGGTGTGGTCACGTTGCTCTCCTCGGTGCCGGGAACGCTCACAGCCATGCCGGCAGCACCGGTACGGGAGAGCTCAGGGAATGGGGACGGCCGGCGAGGTAGGCCGCGACCTCCGCGAGCGGGCCTGCGACGGTGACGGCCTGGCCCTCACCGGACAGTTCCCAGCCGTCGCCGGTGTCGGTGGCGGTGAGGACGACCGCGAGCCCGGGAGCGTTGCCGCGCTTGCCCACGATGTCGTCGGCCAGAGCGGCCAGGAAGCCGGTGGGCAGGTCGGCGAAGGCGACGCCGGCGGCCAGGTCGACGGCGTGCACGCAGACCTCGCGCGAGCGCATCCACGGGATCTCGGTCGCGGGGACCGTGCGGCCCTGGGCGGTGACCACCTCGGCGTTCCACTGCTCGGTGTTCAGGGCGGCGGCGCCGGTGGCGAGCCGGTCGGCGGACGCGCTCAGCCAACCGGCCAGCTCGGCGGCCGGCTTGGCGGCGCCGGCCTCGATGTCGGCGTTGCGCTGCTCGGGCGAGGAGTACATCGGGGTCTGCTCGCCGGTGGCGGCCCAGTGCACCAGGTTGCTCAGCGCGTCGGCGTTCGCCGCCACGTGCGCCACCAGGTGCTTGCGGGTCCAGCCGGGGAGCCCGCATGGGGCGAGATACTGCTCCTCGCCCCACCCGGAGACGGCGTCCAGGAGCAGCTTGGCGCCCGCTTCGCTCCAGCTCAGCGCGTCGTCGAAGGTACGGCGCATCAGGCCGCACCTTCCTTGGCCACGATGTTCTCCAGCCGCCCGATGCCCTCGACCCGGGTCACCACGCGCTCGCCGCCGAGCAGGTAGCGCTTGGGGTCGCGGGCGTGGCCGACGCCGCCGGGGGTGCCGGTCGCGATGATGTCGCCGGGGTTGAGCCGCACCACCGTCGAGACGTACTCCACCAGCGCGACCGGGTCGAAGAGCAGGTCGCGGGTGTTGTCGCGCTGCATGACCTCGCCGTCGACGCTGAGCTCGACCTCCAGCTCGGGACGTACGCCGCCGGGCAGCTCGTCCGGGGTGACGACGTACGGGCCGACCGGCGTGGAGGAGTCCCACATCTTGCCCTGCAGCCACTCGCGGGTGCGGAACTGCCAGTCCCGGCAGGTGATGTCGTTGAGGACGGTGAACCCGGCGATCGCGGCCTCGGCCTGTGCGCCCCTGGCGCGGCGGACGGGCGCGCCGATCACCACGGCGAGCTCGACCTCCCAGTCGAACTCGCTGGTCTCCTCAGGGCGGGCGATCTCGTCGGTGGCGCCGACGAGGCAGTCGGCGAACTTCGCGAACAGCGTGGGGTGCTGCGGCAGGTCGCGGCCCATCTCCTGGATGTGGTTCTTGTAGTTGAGCCCCACGCAGACGACCTTCGAGGGGCGCGGGACGACCGGCGCGAAGTCCGCGCCCTCGACCGGGTACGTCGTGGCGGTCCCGGCGTCGACGGACGCGGCCTGCTCGGCCCAGCCATCCCGGGCAAGAAGCTCGCCGAGGTCGGCGGCGCCGAGGTCGACCAGCCGGTCACCGTCGACTCGCACGGCTCGGGTCGAGCCTTCGACGCGGAGGGTGGCGAGCTTCATCGGGTGGTCCCTTCAATACGGGTGCGGTTGAGCTGGAGGGCCTCGAAGACCGGGGAGTCGCTGAACCGGAACAGGTCCAGCGCGCCGGAGTCGGAGTCGGTGGAGCCGGCCTCGGAGCGCGCCGAGAAGGGCTCCCAGGACGGGACGACGAACAGGTCGCCGCGGGTGACCGACCAGGTCTTGTCGCCGACGGTGACGGTGCCGGAGCCGTCGAAGACCTGGTAGACCGACGATCCGGTCTCGCGGACCGGGGTGGTTTCCGCGCCGCGGGCGATGCGGTGCATCTCGGTGCGTATGGTGGGCAGCACGTCAGCGCCGGTGGCGGGGTTGGTGTAGCGGACGGCGGCGTGGCCGGGTTCGACGGTGCCGACGAAGCCCTCGGACTCGAGGGAGAGCTGGTCGGCCAGCGCGCGGTCGGTGAACTCCCACTTGTAGGCCAGCAGCGGGCTGCCGGGGGCGAGTTCGCCGACCGACAGCGGGCGCAGCCCGGGATAGGCCCACAGCCGCTCGGAACGGGAGCGGTCGGGTGTGGTCCGCTCGGCGTCGCTGATCTGGTCGCGGCCGAACTCGAAGAACTGCGCCTCGGTGACGTACTGGAAGGGGATGTCGAGGCCGTCGATCCAGGCCATCGGCTCGCTGGTGGCGTTGTGGTGGGCGTGCCAGTTCCAGCCGGCCTGCGGCAGGAAGTCGCCGCGGCGCATCGGGACCGCGTCGCCGCCCACGACCGTCCACACGCCCTCACCCTCGATGACGAAGCGGAAGGCGTGCTGGGTGTGGCGGTGCTCGGAGATCGG